>JALZUH010000085.1 GCA_023301645.1 Akkermansiaceae bacterium | reverse complement strand
CGGAAAACTCTCTAGCTTCTTTTTGCCACCCCTTCTCAGGAACATATACGCAAAAAACGCACCAGGAAGCAGTGTCGACTTGCAGCGCCCGCCAAACTGGTAGTGCATCGTTGCAAATAGAGAAAGAGACTTTGAAAAGCCACAAGCTAGCTTTTCAAACCTTGGCTGAACCATCGACTTCTGCTCGTGGCGTAGCAGCTCGGTATTAGCCTGCCAGATGATGTCTCGGGCCTCTACTGAGTCAGGATCACTCTCTAGCATGGTGCGCGCCTGCTCTAGCTGGCGAAAACCTGCCAGCAGACTCTCATAGCCGGGACTATCACCAATGGCATTAGTCAACCGCTCAAGTCCACTACTCGACGCATCGTAGGCGAGATGGGCCCAGTAAATATCATTAAAAATAGCGTCATTGATTTCCTTAATGATCTTCGTGTTTTTTAATCTGCCTGAGCTCTTGGAAGATTCTTTATACTTACGATCAAGTGCTAGTGGCTTGAGTGCGAGCCTTACGTGATGAGAGGCAAAAGCTGCCATCGCTGCCCACTTATAGAGCCGGGGGTGCTTCAGATAGATCTTCGCGTAACTCGCTGTAATAGCATGGTTGCGCTGCAGCGGACAATCAGCATGCTGAATTTGCCCTTGTGCCACCTGTCTCCAATCATCTATGGTGTAAGATGTATGGCATTTTCCATGATCTCCCAGTATTGGCGTCTCTGTCGTCATCGTTATATTACTCATCAGCTAAAGGTTAGATTCCAACAAATATACAATACGACCCTGCTGCCTTGAAGCGCTATTTTCAGCTATTTACTTAACATAGCACTTAATTAAATGGGAATACTTCCGCCCCTTCATGACTCCTATCTTATAATCTCCTTTGAACATGCCTTCTCGCGCTCCCATCTCCCGCCTTGTCATAGCTGGCACCTTTATTCTCCTCCTCGCTCTCACTGCTGTTTATTGCCTCAAGAAAGAGAACACCTCACACGATCAAGATACGGCAAAAACACCCTCGACTCACGCGAGTGATCATCCAGTCACATCCGAGACAAAAGCTACTACAGCGACGAAGCACTCTGACTGTGCAATTTGCGCAGCTAACTCCTCTACGGCGAGTCACAGCAGACGCAAGCAAGCTACACCAACAGCCGCCAGCACACACGCCCAGCAATTAGCAGCAACTGACAAGTATCTCAGGAAGATCCTCACTCGCAACGAGAGTGCTATCACCACTGAAATACTGCCTGACGGCACCGAGCTTATTCATATGAACGGCTCATTTGCACATGTATCTGCCGCGACTATTGATGAAGCTGGTCAGACCCACGTGAACTGCCACGACAGCTACGAGGGCCTAACTGGAGCTATCCAACAAACCACGCCCAAGCAATTAACTCGATGAAAGCCTCCCCCCCACACATACTACTAGCTCTTAGACTCTTCACTCTTGCCTCTATTAGCACATTCACCAATATCGCCTCAGCACAGAGCGGTCATGCGGTTTTCAACTTCGCCTCAAGTGACCCCGCTGGTGAGGGGTTCAACGACCAGACCCCAACCTCATCACTAGATCCTATTATCATTGGCGATAATCCCGGCACCACACTTGGAGGTCTCAGAGAAAATGTTCTCATCGAAGCAGGTAACCGATGGTCTAGAGTCCTACTGAGTGATGTCGTCATTGAGGTCGACGTCGACTACCAAGATTTTGGCGGTTCTAATGGCGGGAGCATCACACTCGCCGCCGCAGGTGCAGCTACCTTCTCTAGAAATTTCACAAATGCACCTCTAAGAAATACATTCTACCCGATAGCATTGGCCAATAGCCTTGCCGGCAGAGACTTAAATACCAATATTCCAGACATCAATGTGTCGGCTAATTCCAATAGTGAATTAAGCGATTCACAATCAGGAGTATTCACGTGGTATTACGGCCTCGATAATAATGCTCCAGCAGGCACGATTGACTTCCTCAATGTCATGTCTCACGAGCTGGGACACGGTTTAGGCTTCGCCTCCATCGTTAACACTACTAATGGCAACTTTTTCAATGGTGACCCTGATAGTTATTCTCGTAATATCTACGACGCAACTCTCGAACTCACGTGGGATCAGATGACAGCTGCACAGCGAATAGTCTCAGCGCAATCCGACCCAAACCTCACTTGGAATGGCCCAAATGTCACGGGTGCAGTCAATGGTGTCAGCTCTTATGTCTCGCAGGGTATCAATGTCGGTGCTACATCTTCCACCTTCTTTGCCGCATTACAGGCTAGCTTCGGTGGAGTAATCCCTACACAGGGTCTTAATGGAGAGTTGGTTCTCGTTGATGATGGCGTTGGCACTACCGCTGACCTTGTCGAGCCTATTCAAAATGGTGCAGAGGTCTCTGGAAACATCGCCCTGATAGAGCGAGGTGGTGCTAATTTTGACTTTAAGGTTCGCAGTGCTGAGGACGCAGGTGCCACTGGAGCTATCCTCTATAACAACATTGCCAACAGCGCTCTCATATCTCCAAGTGCCGCTGGCGGGACGACTACCCCACCCACTATACCTGTGCTCTTTATCTCCCTAGAATCTGCTAATGAGCTCAGAGCATTAATGGCGAGTAGTGGCACAAACAACCTGCCTGTAACGATGCTAGAGTCCAGTGTGACTCTGCAGCCAGAAGATAATAACGAGCCCACGACCGTGCGCCGACTACGTCTCTTCGCGCCATCGCCCCTTCAGACTGGTTCATCCGTTTCACACTGGAGCACAAGCGCTCGACCAAATCTCCTGATGGAACCATCGATTAATAGCAACCTAACCGACGACCTTGACCTCTCTGTATTACTGATGAAGGATATAGGGTGGCAGACTGCTAATATCGGCATCCCGCATCTGACTTATGACACATGGCTAGCGGAAACTGGCTTTGGCACTGAACTTACTAATACCGCCCAGCTAGACGACTTTGATCAAGACGGGCTCAGTAATATCGAAGAATACTACTTCGGCAGTGACCCTCGCTTGGCCAATGGCAGCACGTTAGCTATTACTGGTCAGGCCATCACCCACCAGCGCTCCAAGCTCCCCAATGATCTCATTCTAAGCTACCAAAGGAGCTTTCTGCTAGACAGCTTCACCGACTTCGCCACTACCGAGACCATGAGTGATGTCACCTTTAGTGACGAAGAAGTCAGTATCGATATCGATACGACGAACACACGTGAGTTCTACCGACTGTCATTAGAAGCTCTGGATAGTCCATAGCTATAGAGTTCCCGTGTCACGAACCCCCCTATAGAAACTGACTGTTTACTCTGCGAAATCGACCTTCACTTCAGCCCGCTCGAAGTCGAGTGCTTCGAAGAGCTCTTAGCGGCGAAATGAGAAAATTTCCGCAAGAATAGAGTCGGGGAATGGCTCGACTCGGATGTTCCACTCGGTGGCTATATCATTGAAATAGCTGCGCGCTAAGGCGAAGCGATGAGGCAGGTAAGGCTTCGAGTAAGCGGCGCTTCTGATGTGACTTGTAGCTGGCGAAGAGGCTTCGTATCACTACAAATACAGTCATAAACCCATCAGAAAGCTCGCTTCACAGTAGATTTCACCAATCTGCATGAAGCGAACCTTGAGCTCTTCACCAGAGCTACTTCTTCTTGGGGGACTTTTTAGAACCTTTTTTGACAAACTTTGGATCTAAGCTTTTAATATAGCCGATCATATCACCGAAAGCATTGAGTGTAAGCTCATCACATAGGTGCAAGCTCATCATATTAAGACCAGGCTCACGCTTTTGGATATCGCTCACCTGTAGCGTTGTCGGCATGCCTGCTATGTTGTGCAGTGTTACCTCTGTAGCGCTCTCACTGACGATTGTGCCTAAGTGAAGCGATCCGTCTTTGAGGTGGATGTTTACCCATGACGCGGCGATAGCGGCACCCGGCTTGAGAATTGACTCTGTAAGATCAGCGGCACTAACATGGCCTAGCTTAGTGAGGTCAGGTGCCTTGACTACGCCTTTCTGATCAATGTTATGGCAGCTAACACAGCCCACTGACTTGATGACTTTCCCACCATTTTTCGCTCTTGGTTTATATTTATCAAGGTAGAGAATCACGTCTTCAATGCCTGTGTCTTTGATCTTACTTATCTTCGTCTTCTCGATGACAGGTCTAGCGAAATAAGGCTCAACATAGGCTTTATTTCTCTTCAATGCTGCTACCAAAGGCTTTTGATCTTTAGCGTCATCGATATATGATTTCAAAAATTCGGCGATCTTAGCAGTAGCCTGCCAGTCTACAGGGTAATAATAAGGGCCTGTAGGCTTTGGGCGTGTGCCCCACCATGTCGAGCCATCATAGGAGTCTTCCTTCTGGTGTAGTCTCATGAGAACCGTGGCTATTTCCTGCTGAGCTGCCGCATTGCGACTACTCTTCGAAGCTTCTGCGATGAGTGCGTCGACGACTTTTTCTGAATGCATGAATTTAGCAGTAGTCAGAGCTGCTTCAAACAAGCTTTGATCTGCTGACTCAACACCCGCAATAATGGCATCTTCTGCATTCATGCTCACTAACGCCTGCTGTGAAACATGAGGTAGAATAATTCTTCTGTTAGGAGATGAATGCGGATTGATTTTATCAGGCGATAAATAGCCTTTCACCTTTGGGCTACGCTTTCGCTCCTTGGCGGCAAGTGCTTCGTCTTCTTTTGAGTAGAGGGCATTTGCCAACACTACAGGTGCGGCTTTCAGATCACCCACTCTGCTCAAGGCTACCGTGGCAGCTACCTGCACGCGTGGGTTACTATGGCTGAGTGCTTTGATCAGAAAGTCTACATTAGCTTTTTTGGCAACTTCTAGACGGTCTGCCATACAGCGCACGGCATGCTCTGCGAGTAGGTCGTCACCGGCTAATTGCTCAAGAATAGGCTGAGCTTTCTCACCTTGGATCTGTGCTAGCGTATAAACTGCGGCCACTCTCGATGCGTCACTGAGCTGAGTATTTTTCGCGATGACTGCGAGCTGGTCTACCTGTTCAGTAGCATTACGGCTGACTAGCTCGTATGATGCATAAGTTCTCTTCGTGTTACTTTCAGATTCAATGAGGGGTAATAGTTCCTCATTTTGAAATGATTTCATCGCAGGGAATGGCTCATATTCCCAACCTTCAGGGACGACTCGTTCAACAAAGCCCTTAATCTTCTGAGCTTTATAGCCTGATCCATCCCAAGTGGCGACATACATACGTCCACTAGCGTCGATATCAAGGTCGGTCACCTGTGAAAACTTAGCAAAGGGTCTGATTTTATTTTTGAAGCTAGCCCCATTAGGCTCTACCTCATGGACATATATTGTGCTACGCCCCCAGTCTGCCAGAAGTGGCTGGCGGTTATAGGTAGCCGGCCATGATGGCTCCTCTAGGTAGAGAGCACCTACTCCTGAGCCACTACCATATTCACCAAGTGAAGGTAGCATATCCTCAGGGAAGTTAGTGTATAAGCTAGGGTATCCGTAATTACCCGATTGGATATAGTGGAACGAACGCGACCACCAGCCCACACCGTCATTGGTGTTCTCCCTCGTAAAGAGGTTCATGAATGGGTCAATCGCGACATCGTAGACATTTCTTGTTCCCGTATTAAAGGTTTCTAGACCACTTCCGTCTGGTCTCACTCTGACAATACCACCACCGTGAAGTGTTAGCTTCTTCCCATCTGCGCCTTCAGCATCGACAAAGCCAAAGTCACCTACCGAAATATAAATCCAGCCATCAATAGCTAGGCGAATATTATTGGTGCAGTGATCAGCCCCTCTGGACTGAAGATAAGCTGGATTACCGATTCCTTTAACCAATGGTTTACCTGGGCCATCAGCGACCCCGTCGCCATCAGCATCGACAAATTCTGAAATCTGCTGTGTATCGAATTTACCGTTCTTAACGGTAGTGTGAAGAACGATGAGCTTCTCGCCCAATGAGATAATGCCTCTTGGGTTATCGACCTTGACGAAATCTGTCCATTCATCGGCTTTACCGTCTGCATCCTTATCAATGAGACGCACGACCTTGCCCAAACCCGGCTCCCTACCTAGAGAACCTTGCTTATCGACGCCCACAAACACCTCTCCAGTCGGAGCAGCTGCAATCACGGCAACACAGGGTGTAATGTCAGTGTTTGAGTAACGAGTTGTCGTTACTCCTTCAGTCTGGCCGTAGGCAAGAGGTGCGCACAGAGCTCCTGCTAATAAGCCCAATGAGCTGACGCTAGAGCTGATGTTGGAATGGATTCGGGTAAAGGACATGTCTTATAATTCAGTGCTGGTTAGTTCTTTTTTGCAAGATAGTTAACACTATTAGTAAATACGGATCTGAAATCTGGAGCTTTCCACTCTGCTGTATAATGCCCTAGTGAGTAAGCCATCATTTTGGCATCATTAACTGGCATTTCCCAAAGCACTGGAGCCGATTTTTTTTGCTTATCTACTCCGTGAAGAATGACTGATGCGCTCTCTAGCTGGTAATAAGTTAAATAGAGCTCAGATTTTCCTATTTTGTATTTATCTTTCACACCTTGCGCGGCTTCATGGTCGATAAGTTTTGTGACATTAACTTTCACCTTATTACCGTGCTTCACACTTGCGCAGCCACAAAAGTCGCCCCACACAGGGAACTCTTTATCAGGGTGCTTCTCTTCCCACTCTTTAATGATTCGAGGGCTCACCAAAGCACCACCTAGACCTTTTTTGACGAGTTGCTTACGGTCTACATCAGTTGCGACCTTAGGGTCGAAGGTTGGCCAAAAACTATGCAAAGCACAGTGGATAAGAAACGCGTTCACTCCATGCTCTTTAGTTTGCTTCATTACATTATAGGCGGCCGTTGTATTCTCTGTCTTGGCCATGCAGATATTATAGATAACAACATCGTAGCCTTTCGCAAAATCTTCGTTTGCTTCAAAATACTCTAGAAGCTCATCGTGATCTTTCGAGAGGATAGTCGTCTCCCAAGCTTGAGTTTGAGCAATTTCTTCGAATGCTTCCCTCTGCCCAACGTAGTCATGATACTTGCCCGGCTCATGAGTTACGTAGAGAACCTTTGGTAACTGCTCAGATTCGGATTTTTTTGCTGCTGCTTCCTCATTTGCAAAACAAGAGAAAGGAGCTGCTAAACTACTTAGCAGCAAACCTGCCGACAATAAATTCAATTTAAATTTCACAATATCTTTAATAGTGTGATTCCCGACTCATGCAAACAATTTAACCCCTTCATAAAAAAGACGATTAACATCATGCTAAATCAATAAAAGCCAATTGAAATCATGCATTAAAATCTGCAGCAGTATTGCAAGGATAGGGTATACATAAAATCCACCAACCTACTAAACACATCACCAAGGACCCCATCTCTCCCTCAGCAAACACCACCGCACCCACTCGCATTATAAAAAGTAATCGTCATCATCTCATTTACAAGTCATCAAAGGCGGGCGGCTCGCACACCCAATCACACGCTAGCCTCATCCCCATCACCCTACCTTCATGTCTTTCATCACCACCGGGCTATGTGAACCAGCCCTTTCTGCTGCGGCCTCTCAGGGCTACAATGAACCCACCGCTATCCAGCTAGCCGCCATCCCTACTATTCTTAGCGGTCAAGATACCATTGGCGTCTCACATACTGGCTCGGGGAAAACAGCCAGCTACCTCCTTCCCATCCTAGAGAAAGCTCTCACACAAGCACCCAGCAAGCACCGCCAACCCACGACACTCATCCTCGTGCCCACAAGAGAGCTCGCCCAGCAAGTGCTCACCGTGACCCGAGACCTCACAGCCCAGCTACCGCAGGCCGTCACCTCTCTCGCCCTCTACGGAGGAGTCTCCATTAATACACAAATGCAGGAACTCGGCAAAAGGCCCATTGAGATCATCGTCGCCACTCCCGGACGACTACTTGACCTAGTGGACAAAAACGCACTCAAGCTCAGCGCTATTACCACGCTCGTCATTGATGAAGCCGACAAAATGCTCACCACAGGATTTAAAGAAGAAGTCGACCAAGTGCTCTCTCTACTTCCTAAAAAAAGGCAGAACCTACTCTTCTCAGCCACACTGAGTAATGAGCTCAGCACCATCCTCACTGCCAATAAGCAGATAGCACTCAATAACCCTGTCATCATCAGTATCCCAGCGGCAAGCGATCAACCGGAGCAAGTAGACACTGCCGAAAGCCAGCTAGCCGCCCAAGAAACATGCAGCATCAACGAGCAAGCCTACTTCGTCACCAAAGAGCGTAAAGGCCCACTACTTCGCTATCTCATTAAAAGCAGCGACTACAAGCAAATCCTCGTCTTTGCCTCCTCAGCCAAAACAGTCGACTCCATCGTCAACAAGCTCAGTAAAAACAAGATAGACGCCACCCAAATCCACTCCCAGATGAGTCAGGGACACCGCCGCCAAACACTCCAAGACTTCACGGCTGGCAATCTCCACGTTCTCGTCACTACCGACCTGCTAGCCCGCGGCATCGACATACAATCCCTCCCCTGCGTCATCAACTACGAGCTACCAAGATCTCCCAAAGACTACATCCACCGTATTGGAAGAACAGGCAGAGCAGGCTCCTCAGGAGACGCGCTCACACTTATCACCATGGACGAGCTTCACCACCTACGCGTCATTGAGAAAAAATCAGGTCACCAAATCACCATGCAGCACAGTGACCACATCGACCTCCACGGATATTAAGCTACGGATCCGCCCCAGAACCACGTATTCACTACCATTCTAAATTCATTCTATTTATACCTTGCAAAAAATCAAAACGTGAACTAGCGTGCGCCCACGTTAGCGGAGCTACTCACCTGGAAGCTCTACGCGACGGACAATTTTTTAAAATCGCGGGATGGAGCAGCCAGGTAGCTCGTCAGGCTCATAACCTGAAGGTCGCAGGTTCAAATCCTGCTCCCGTAACCAATTTTAAACGCTGTAGCTCAATGAGTTACAGCGTTTTTTTGTATCTAGGCAATGCCACTACAGCCAGCACCAGTAGCTATAAATCAAATAAAAAATCCTGACCCTGCTAGCTATCTACCGGAGTCAGTATCATTTCTCTCTAGAAATAGTCAGAAATTATTGTCGTCTACGACGTAGCAATAGTGCCAATCCACCTAGCCCAAGAAGAGCTGCAGAGCGAGGTTTAGGCACAAGGTCAAAACTATCATTAAGCTCAAAAGGGAAAGCTAATTCACGCGAACGAAGAGTGTTATCTCCATTTTGAATGACCACTAGTATATCTCCTGTAAACGCAATATCGCTGTTAACGTCAGTAATAGCTAAATCAACACCATTAAGGGTAAAGGTTCCAGCAGTCGCGCCATCCTAACAACTATAAACACGAATCAAGCCAGGCCAAACTCACTTCAAATCCTATATGAAATGTTACCATTATCCATAATGAATCCATTGCAACAGATGCAGAATAGGCTAGTTTGAGATAAACTTCCACCATCACCCCATATAGCACAATCTCTCCAAAGTCAGTCCAGTCTACGAAGCAGGCATGGATTAATCTGTTTTAGTGTTGCTAATCAACTAGGGCGTGCATAAGGGATGGCTTCGATCACGTCGATCGACTCGACCGCTGTG
>JALZUH010000084.1 GCA_023301645.1 Akkermansiaceae bacterium | reverse complement strand
GTGGAGTCTTGAAGTGGCGCGTGAGCTTGCTGCTGAGCGAGCTGACTGGATGCATCAGCTGGATATTGAGTTTTGGTAAACTGGCTGAGTGCTAGTATGCCAATACAGGCTGTTGCTGCACTGAGAGTGACAGTTCTGAGGGAGAAGATGGCTTTGAGCTTTTCTGCGAAACTTGGCACAAGGCTAGAGCTGTCTGATAGCTGACGAGTCTGTCTGATGATGTTCTGTGCGAAAAAATCACTTGGCTCAGGAGTGGACGCCTTCCCTAGGATATCCCATAGCGCGTCACCTTCTTCATGCATACCGTGGTTACCTTCGGTATGATGAGGGTTCTGTGTATTGGGGGTGTCAGAGTTTTGAGTATCTGAGCGAGAAGATGGATGAGCCATAGCAGTGAGTAAACCCTTGGGCGCAGCAATAGTTGCAATAAAAAAGAAGTTTTTAGGATATTGGCAGGTGGTTGCTCTCTAAACTCCGCGTTTACTGCCCCAGAGCTGGATGTGGAGGCGGTCAGAGTAGCGGTAGTTCCTGTCACGGCATAGGTCAGCGAGCCAGAGTCGTCGCTTCTGGAGTGTTTGCTCATCGCGCCCCTCAGGCATGAGGAGGATGCGCTGCTTGGGTAGCTGGTGCTCAGCAATGAGGGCTTCTACTTCATCGATGTCGGATTCCTCGGCAATGACGAATTTGAACCATGCCTTTGGTGATTTGGCAAAAAAGGCAAGTGCGGCAGCATTGGTGCGGAGTGATTGTTTGTTTCCTGAGTTACTGAGCTTTGCCGAGACATTGTATTGGTCGACTACTTTATCGAGCCCTTCACTAGGGATGAGTGAGCCGTTGGTCTCTACTTCGAAGCGGTAGCTGGCGTCTTTGGCCAAAAGGCACTGTGTCATCGCTAGCCATGCACTGTCTTGGAGTAGCGGCTCACCACCTGTGAGGATGACCTGTCGGCAGGGGTAGGCTGCGACTCGGTCGGCGACTTCGTTGACGGGCATTTCTAGGATGTAGTCTTCTTTGCGGAATTTCTGGTAGCCTGGCTCTTGATCCTTCTCATGTGTCCATGGGGTGCCGATCCAGTTCCACGTGTAGTCGGTATCGCACCACTTGCAGTGGAGGTTACAGAGAGAGGAACGGACGAAGACGGAGGGCGTGCCCATACTGACACCTTCGCCCTGTATGGTATGGAAGATCTCTGGTCCTTCGTGGAGTCGAGCTAGTTTGAGTGCGGGCTGAGCCATAGCGGTATGCTATGAGCAGCGTGGTAAGGTGCAAGTAATTTGATCGTCAGACAGGCTTTGAGTATGCTAAGTAATCGGCATGAGTATCATTACACGTGGTGGCGACGACGGACAAACCGACGCAATGTATGGAGGGCGAGTATCGAAGCTCTCGCCAGAGGTCGTGGCTGTCGGAGCTGTCGATGAGCTGACCTCAGCATTAGGAGTGGTGCGTGTGTCTGGCATTTCTGACGAAATGCAGGGCCAGATCAATACGATCCAAGATCATCTAGTCGCACTGATGGGACTGCTCTCCGTGCCTGCTGCTAAGCGCGAAAAATACCTCGCTGACGGGTTCCCCTCGGTGACTCAGGTAGAGATTGACTGGCTGGAGAGTGTGGCAGTGGCGATGCCTACGAAGTTCGATGGCTGGGCGCGCCCAGGGGCAGCTGGCCATAAGGGGGCAGCGTGGGTGGATATGGCGCGCACGATTTGTCGTCGAGCTGAGCTAGCAGCATGGGGGATAGGTGATGATGCTTCTGTGGAGGCGTGCCGATTTCTCAATAGGCTCTCAGATATTCTCTGGCTCTGGGCGAGGAAGCTGGAGAAGGAATAAAGTTTACTAAATAGCGCTTGATCTAAGGGAGATGAATATTAACTTATTGTCATGAAGAAACTTCTTTCTGCCGCTCTACTGACTCTTAGCGCTCTTACTGTGCTTCCTCTTGCTTCATGCACGCCGACAGCTCCAGAATTCTCACCTAATGGCCCCGTGTCGAGTGAGAGTAGTCTGTCATGGAATCGCCCAACAGGTCCTGAAGGTGGTGGTGCTCTTGGTGGCGCCCTACAGTAGGATATACTACTTCCTGGGTAGCTGGCTGCCCTGTATTACCTATGGTAAGGCTCGCCACGATGGATCGTGGCGACGCGGTAAATTTGCTCAAGAAGGACGAGTAGAGCCAGCTCATGCTGTAGGGTAAGGGGCGAGAGAGCCCATACCATATCTGCATCTTTGCGCAGTGCTTCGGTGTGCCCGTCTGATGCCCCGATAAGGTAGCTAGCGCGCTTGACCCCGCGCATTTCCCAGTCTTGGATACGCTTGGAGAGTTGGGCTGTATTAAGACTTTCACCGCGCTCATCCATGACGATGCGCAGCGTTCCTGCACTGGCCTCGGTAAGCCGCTTGGAAACATCTTCACTGCTGCCGTCTTTGATGTGTTTTAGCTCGTAGCTGCCGTAACGTTGCAGGCGTTTGAGGTATTCGCTTACACCTGTTTTGGCGTAGCCTAAGGCTGGCTTTCCTGCGGCGATAATAGAGTGCTTCATGGGGTGAAAGTAAAACGGCCACCTCAGTGAGATGGCCGTCATTATGAGGGAGTGTTAAACGATACGGCTAAGTAGCCATGGAAGTAGCTCGCTGATGGCGATTCTTTCCTGCTCCATACTGTCGCGGTGGCGCACAGTGACGGTGTCGGTAAGGTCTTCGCCATTTTCAGTTTCTTCACCGAGTGTTTCGAAGTCGATGGCTACGCAGAATGGTGTGCCGACTTCGTCTTGACGACGGTAGCGGCGGCCAATGGCTGCGGTCTCATCGTAGAAGACATTCATGTGAGGTTGGAGGAGGTTTTTGATCTCTTGGGCTTTCTCGACTAGCTCGGGCTTGTTCTTGAGCAGTGGGAGGATAGCGACCTTGATAGGGGCGATACATGGCTTGAAGCGCATCACGGTGCGGAGGTCAGTTTTACCACCTTCTTTGGTGAGGTCTTCGACTTCGTAGGCTTCGCAGAGGACCGCAAGCACTGAGCGGTCGCATCCTGCTGATGGCTCGACTACATGCGGGACGAAGCGTTCTTTAGTTTCGGTGTCGAAGTATTCGAGGCTTTTGCCAGAGTGTTCTTGGTGTTTGCCGAGGTCATAGGCACCACGGTAGGCGACACCTTCGAGTTCTTGAATGCCGAAGGGGAATTCGTATTCGATGTCGTAGGTCTTAGCAGAGTAGTGGGCGCGCTCGCCGTCTGGCACGTCGAGGACGTGGAGCTTCTCGCGTGGCACGCCGATCTCTTCGTAGAATGTTAGTCGCTTCTCAAGCCATTCTTCAGTGAGCTTGAGGCCGTCATCTGGGTGGCAGAAATATTCGATTTCCATCTGCTCGAATTCACGTGAGCGGAAGGTGAAGTTACGAGGGTTGATCTCGTTACGGAATGCCTTACCGATTTGGGCGATGCCGAAGGGGATCTTCTGGCGAGTGGAATCAAGCACGTTCTTGTGCTGCACGAAGATCGTCTGGGCTGTCTCTGGTCTGAGATAGGCGACGGCATTAGGGTCGTTATCATCAGAGGATGCTCCCATTTTCGTCTGGAACATGAGGTTGAACTCACGTGCTTCGGTGAGTAGTGAGCCGTTCTCAGGGTTATATGAAATGGTGTCGACTTCCTCAGTAGTGGACTCACCGGTGAGGGCGAGTTTCTTGGCTGGGATGTCCTTATTGGAGAGGAACTGTGAGTAGTAAGCCTTGGCTGTTTTGCGCGCTTTGTTCTCATCAGCATTAGCATCGGTGAGTAGCACGGAGTATGGCTTTTCGATGGCGAAACCTGACTCTTCATGGCTAGCACCCGTGTAGTGGTAGGCAGTGCCTGTCTGAGCGTCGATCTGGTCAGCGCGGAGGCGAGCATTACTGAGTAGGCAGTCACACATCGGGTCTGAGAAGCCACCGACGTGTCCAGAAGCTGTTAAGACTGAGTGGTGTGTGAGGATCGATCCGTCCATGCCTACGATGTCGTCACGCTCTTGCACGTTCTTGCGCCACCAGTAGTCTTTGAGGTTGCGCTTGAGCTCAGCACCGAGTGGGCCGTAGTCCCAGCAGCCATTAAGTCCGCCGTAGATTTCTCCAGATTGGAAGATGAAGCCTTTGCTTTTGCAGAGGGAGACGATCTTTTCCATTTTTTCGGGGTCAGTGTTTTCGCGTTCAGCCATAGTGTGTAAATGTGTTCAGCGCGGATGCAAGCAGGCTCGCGGGTCTTTAGCAAGGCGTTATGGGCTGGTGGCTAGTTTTGTTGAGTTTTTGGTTTAGAATTTCATCTTTCAAAGGTAATCTCGCGATGTGGCAGATGCTTTGACAGTGACCCGTCTGGTGAGACGGATGAGGAATTTATTAGAAATCGAGATCGGCGAGGTCTGGGTAGAAGGTGAGGTGAGTAATCTCCGCAGGCAGGCCAGTGGGCATAGCTACTTCACCCTCAAGGATGCAGGGGCTCAGATTTCCTGTGTGCTATTTCGTGGTAATGCCAGTCGCGCGAAGACCCGTCCTGAAGACGGCATGCAGGTGAGGATGTTTGTCGAAGTATCACTCTATGAAACCCGTGGCCAGCTCCAGCTCATTGTCAAGCAGGTGGAGAATGCTGGTCTAGGTGATCTGCAGGCGCGCTTTGAGGCGCTCAAGGGCAAGCTTGATAAGGAGGGGGTTTTTGACCCCAGTGGGAAGAAACCTTTACCGAAGTTCCCCAAGTCGATCGCCTTTGTCACCTCAGGCACGGGAGCGGCACTGCAGGATATGCTTAATATCCTCAGCCGGCGGGCTCCGTGGGTGCAGGCTTACTTATACCCTGTGACCGTTCAGGGCGCTGGTGCTGAAGTCGGTATTGCAAGAGCGATTAGAGAGCTTAGTGATCCAGCTTCGAGCGGACTTCCCGAAGTCGATGTTATCATTATCGGGCGTGGCGGCGGCTCACTGGAAGATCTATGGAATTTCAACGAAGAGATTGTCGCAAGGGCGATCCACGACTGCGCCATTCCTCTTGTCTCAGCCGTTGGGCATGAGATTGACTTTACCATTTCTGACTTCGCAGCTGATATGCGTGCTCCGACGCCGAGTGCCGCTGTAGAAATCGTGGTGCCAGATACCGATGAGCTGCGCGAAAAGGTGCAGCGACTATCAAGTGCTGTGAATCGAATCATGGCAAGTAGGCTCAAGCACGATGCCGCGATACTAAGCTCTGCACGACGCGCTCTCATGCCGCGTGACGCCGAGAGGGCACTGCGTGATCCTATCCAAGAGCTAGATCTCAGGAGACAGGAGCTCAAGGACGCTGCTGCATATCATCTCGATCACTTACAAAGCCGACTGAAGGATATGAAAATGCTCCACGCGATCAATCACCCTGCCAAGATGATGGACCAGCGTGAGGAGCGTCTTACTGCTGTGAAACTACAGCTAGAGCGTGCAAGTGAGGTCGCACTGCAGCAGTCGCGGGAGAAGCTCCACAGCCTCCATGCTCTCATCAGGACACTAGGGCCAGAGTCGACCTTCAAGCGTGGGTTCTCAGTGACCACAGGAGCCAATGGCAACATTATCAAAGATGTAGCCGACGTGAAAAAAGGTGACCAGCTCAAGAC
>JALZUH010000083.1 GCA_023301645.1 Akkermansiaceae bacterium | reverse complement strand
TTACGTGCGGTATGAACATCGATGGTCGAGTCTCCAAGGTAGGCGATCTCGGTGATGGGAATACCAAGACTCTCAGCAACGTGGTAGGCTCCTGCTGGATCTGGCTTCACTGGCACTCCTTCGCGCTGTCCGAGCACCTTGGTAAAGGTGATGGTGGGGAAGAGCCTGTCGGTGATTTCTTTACAGTAGACGTCTGGTTTATTGGAAAAGACGGCAATGCTGGTGCCTTGATCAAGCAGGCTTTGGAGGGTGGCTTCTACACCGCTGTAGGGATGGGTTCCCGTGTGCCATGTATCGGCGTAGTCGACCATCATTGCGGTGATGAGCTGCTGGAGTGCTTCTTTTTCTGGGGAGCTTTCCAGAATGTCTTGGGGCATGGCACGCTCAACAAGCTTGGCAATGCCGTCACCGATGAAGGTGCGGACACGCTGCTGGCTGTGGGTGGGGAGGTCGTGCTCTTTGAGAACACGATTCAGTGAGGCCGCGATGGCTGGTAGCGAGTTGATGAGAGTGCCGTCGAGGTCGAATACTACCGCGCGTATCATGTGAATGGGTGTTTTTGGGTGAGCGGACTTTAGCCTGCTACTGCTGAGGTGCTAGCTGCTCAGCTGTGGCGGATTCGTATTGCTCTGTTGGGATTGGTGTAACGATGCCGTCGACATTGATTGTGAGAGTAACACCATTGCTGTAAGGAGGTGAAGCAACGAGGATATTACTACCATTTGATTTCGAACTTTGACCGGGGAAGTAGATCCATTTGTCGTCTTTGGCAGAAGGAGTGTCTTGGAGCTCGTCGAGTGAGTCGGGGAACTTGCCAAACTCAGCTTCGTAGCTGTTGAGTGGCTCAACCATCGTTTGCAGACTGATGATATCCTTGGTCATTTCAATAAAACCTGATTTTTTGATCATAACGGGCGCTAGAAGGGCTACTACAAGGGTGAGAACTAGAGAGAAGTATCCCAAGACGAGACCCGCTGTTGCCATGCCGTTACCTGAGATCGTGCCCTCGGATTGCTTAATGCGACTCTTCGCCATGTGACCACATATGATGGCAGGGATACCTGCGAGGAGAAGACATCCTAGGCATGATATAATACCGCAAATAAGACTACTGATAGCGAGTCCTGAGCTTTTAGCTGGGGTGGCTGGAGCTTCTCCTAATACTGTATTTGTGTGCATCGTGTTGTGGTTGTTGTTTGTTGTTTGGAATTTTTAGGGGAAGGTCATTTGGGGCATGTTATTGAACTTCAATAATCATGTTGATCTCTACCGATACATTGAGCGGTAGGGCTGCGGCACCCATGGCAGTGCGGGAGTGGATCCCTTTGTCGCCAAAGATCTCAACGAGAAGGTCTGAGCAGCCATTGATGACGGCTGGGTGCTGGTAAAAGTCTGGCTCGGAGTTCACGAAGCCTCCGACGTTGACGATCTTTGTGATCTTGTCGAGGTCTCCGATTTCTTCTTTGACGACAGCGAGGCGATTAAGAGTGATGAGTCGGGCTGCTTCTTGAGCGACTTCGACAGATGTGTCGGTAGGGACTTTACCAATGTAGGTGTCGTCTGTGAGTGGTGGGATACCACCTGCGAGGAAGAGGAGATTTCCCGAGCGAGTGCAGTTCACATAAGATCCTGCTGGTGCAGGTGCTTCTGGGAGTGTGTAGCCGAGTTCTTCGATGCGTGATAGGATAGTAGACATTTTGGTAAGTGGTGGTGAGTTAGAGTGTGATGGTTGGCTCTTGCTTGAGCGCTGCGGCGACAAATCCTGAGAAGATAGGGTGTGGTTTGTTCGGCTTAGACTGAAACTCGGGGTGGAACTGAGCTCCGATGTAGAATGGGTGGTCGCTGATTTCTACAATCTCTACGAGACCTTCAGGTGCTGATACGGCGCTGATCTTGAGACCAGCGGCTTCGATTTGCTCTCTGTATGCAGGGTTGAATTCATAGCGGTGGCGGTGGCGTTCGCTGATGAGGTCTTTACCATAGAGCTCATGGGCTCTGGTTCCTGTGAAGATCGTGGCATCACTGGCACCTACTCGCATGGTGGCACCCATTTCTTCGATACCTTTTTGCTCTTCTTGGAGTGAGATGACGGGGTGCGGTGTGTCCTTGTTAAACTCAGTGGAGTTCGCGTTGGCGAGCCCACAGGCGTTACGGGCGAATTCGATGGTGGCAATTTGCATGCCGAGGCAGATGCCAAAGAGTGGGATCTTATTCTCACGAGCGTATTGGGCGGTGAGGATCTTGCCCTCAGTGCCACGGTCTCCAAATCCACCGGGGATGAGGACACCATTGAGCCCTTTGAGGTGCTCGGCAGCACCGTCTTTTTCGATGGTTTGTGCTTCTAGTTTGACGATGGTAACACGGGTGTTATGGGCTGCACCTGCGTGGGTGAGTGATTCGTAGATGGACTTGTAGGCGTCTTGGAGCTCGATGTATTTACCGATGACGCCGATTTTTATTTCGTGAGTGGGCTTGATGATGCGCTCGACGAATTCGGTCCATTCTTTGAGGTCTGGGGTATTGGACTCGATGCCTAGGTGGTCGGCTACGAGGCGATCGAGCTTGTCTTCACGGAGATTGAGTGGGCATTCGTAGATGGTGTGGTCTACATCGCGGAAGGCGACAACGTTCTGGCTTTTGACATTACAGAACATGGCGATTTTCTTCTTATTGTCTTCGTTCAGGTCGTGCTCGGTGCGGCAGACGATGATGTCTGGCTGGATTCCCATTTCGCGTAGCTTGGCTACTGATTGCTGGGTGGGCTTGGTCTTGATCTCTCCTGCTGCCTTGATGAGGGGGAGGAGGGTGACGTGGAGGAAGCAGACGTTTTCTCTACCTACATCGAGGGAGAATTGGCGCAGGGCTTCGATAAATAGGTGTCCTTCAATGTCACCTACGGTGCCGCCGATCTCGGTGATGATAACATCGGCATCTGAGCGCTCGGCGACGTCATTGATGCGAGTTTTGATCTCATCGGTGCAGTGAGGAATGAATTGGACGGTTTTTCCGAGGTAGACACCTTTGCGCTCGTTGCGGATGACGTTTTCGAAGACTTGTCCTGAGGTGAGGTTATTGAACTTACTGAGTGTGCAGTTGGTAAATCTCTCGTAGTGGCCTAGGTCGAGGTCTGTCTCTGCGCCGTCGTCGAGGACGTAGACTTCTCCGTGCTGATAGGGCGACATAGTGCCGGGGTCGACATTGAGATAGGGGTCGAATTTCTGCAGTATGACAGAGAGTCCGCGGTGCTCGAGGAGGGTGCCTAGTGAGGCAGCGGCGAGACCTTTGCCGAGTGATGAGACGACTCCTCCGGTGACGAAGATATATTTGGTGGACTTAGACTTGGACATGATGAGGTGAGTGCGGGGCTGGTTGTAAGAGGGGAGAGTTGGAGAAAGTGGATGATATTGTCAGAAAGTGGTATCTTTAGAGGAGTTTCTCGATGGCAATGGCTTGCTCGAGTGTGTCTACTCCGGGGGAGTCGTCATCGGTCATGAGGACCTTGATGCGAGCATTGTTTTCGAGGGCTCGGAGCTGCTCAAGTGACTCAGCTAGCTCAAGGGGTGAGGGTGACCAGGTGACGAATTTTTCTAAGAAGTCGCGACGGTAGGCGTAGATGCCTTTGTGACGGTAGAGTGTGAGCGCGGGGCTGGCTTCTCGACGGTAAGGAATCGGGCTTCTGGAGAAGTAGAGAGCGTCGCCATTGAGGGCGAGCACGCATTTGACAACATTAGGGTCATTAATGAGGGCTTCGTCATCGAGGGTGGTGGCGGCGGTCGCCATGGAGATACCACTGTCAGTGTGGAGAGCTAGTGCTAGCTGGTCGATGAGATCGGGGTCGATGAGCGGCTCGTCTCCTTGGATATTAATGATGTAGTCAGCATCTGGCTGGGTGGCGGCTACTTCGGCTATGCGATCTGTGCCTGTGGGGTGCTCTGAGGAGGTCATGATGACCTTGGCTCCGAAGGCCTCAGCTGCTTCTAAGATACGGGTGTCGTCAGTGGCGACGATGACTTCATCGAGCTGGCTGCATGCTTGTGTGCGCTCCCAAACGTGCTGAATGAGGGGTTTGCCAGCGATGCTGTGAAGTGGCTTCCCAGGGAAGCGTGATGACGCCCAGCGGGAGGGAATGATGCCGACTGTCCTGTTAGTTTTAGGACGAGTTCCAGATGTAGTAAGCTTGCTCAAATCTGGATGTGACTTATGAATGGTGTGGCGAAAACGACAAGACTGAATTTTAAGATTTCTTATATTTATGACGAGGGCACCCAGCGAGGTTGCTGGATGATGATATAAAGGAGGAGTTCGGGCTGTGTTTAGGAGTGTCTTATATTTCTTAATCGTGGCGGGATTCCATATCGACAGCGTGTATCCATATGCTAGCTTCAGGCCATATGGATAAGCATGTTAACGAGCAAGTTCACGAGTATTTTACTCATTGGGATTGGACAGTAGTGGTGGTATATATGCTGCTGACAACGTGGCTTGGGCATCGCTTATCGGGTAAACAGTCTAGTATTAAGGATTTCTTCCTCGGTGGCAGGACTCTGCCTTGGTGGTCGGTGAGCGGCTCGATGATTGCCACTGAAATTAGTGCATTGACCTTTATTGGTGTGCCGGGAACCGTTTATGCGCTGTCTGGTGACTGGACATATTTACAGTGGGGCCTGGGCTCGATTATTGCACGGTTTGCGGTGGCTTATTGGCTGGTGCCACTTTTCTATGAAAAGGAAATTTATAGCCCATATGACTTCATGGGGGATCGATTGGGGGAGGGAGCTCGGCGTCTAGTGACAGGATTATTCTCTCTTGGCTCAGTGCTGGGGCAGAGTGTGCGTGTGTTAGTGACTGCGATTATTCTTCAGGTGGTCACTGGGATGAATGTTCCTACCTGTATTATCATTATTGGTGTCATCGCTGTTATCTGGACATTCATGGGGGGGATGCAGACGGTGATCTGGACAGATGTCATTCAGTTCTGCTTGTTTATCTTTGGTGGTATCCTCGCTCTTTCTCTATTAGTGGGTGAGGTCGGCTGGAGTCGTATTTTTGAACTTAATCAGGTGGTCATCGACGGTGAGCCAGTCAATAAAATGCGATGGTATGATCTGACAACACCATTCCATGATCCTGCCCTGCGTTATACGATGTGGGTGGCTCTCATAGCGATGCCATTTCAGAATTTCACGGCCTTTGGTGTCGATCAGCTCAATACCCAGCGCATGTTTTGCTGCGGCACGGTCAAGGAGGCTCGTAAGGCGATGTGCTGGAGTAGTGTCTCTATCTTGATCACAGTTCTCATGCTTGCTGTGGGTGCAGGTCTCTTTGCTTGGTATCAGGTTCATGAGCCAAGCGAGGCTATTGCGAAGAGCTTTGAGAAGGGCAATAATGTCTTTCCTACGTGGATTACCATGGAGGTGCCTGTTGGCCTGAGTGGTTTGATTCTTGCGGGTGCATTTGCAGCCGCTATTTCTAGTCTAGATTCTATTTTGGCAGCACTGAGTCAAACGAGCCTATCTGTCATCTACGGTAGAGAAAAGCTAGAGGCTGAGGGCAAAGGTGCTGAGATGGTGAACTTATCTCGTATAGCAGTTTGTGTCTGGGGTGTGATTCTTACTGTAGCTGGGTTGATCCTCTGGACGGTGTATGAGAGAAATCCTGATAGTGATCTTATTGGCTTAGCCTTTGGTATGGTCGCCTATACGTATGGGCCTCTTTTGGGGGTTCTTCTCGCGGCACTTGTGCCCTACAGAGCGAGTATTCACGGGCTAATTATTGGGGCACTGCTTTCCATACTTCTTGTGTCGTGGTTCCGCCCAGAGTTACCCCTTATTCTGGAGTCTCTGAGTATGAGCGGATTTGCCGAAATGATTGTTGATTCTCGTCCGAAGTTGGCCTCTGAGTGGTTCTTTCCAATTAATGCCAGCTTAACACTTTTATGTGGTCTTCTATTAGGTGGGTTTAAGAGAGTTAGGCATTAAGTTTGAGTGACTTGGGTCTTATTTTCTAACTGGAATCCAGCTGGGAAATAGTGTCTAACGGATAGATTTTGTAATGTATTTTAGACTTCTTTAGTATCTCTGGGGTCAAGTTTTTTTAAAATTTTATCGTGGAACCTTTGTGGAATACGGCATTTTTTTAATTGGGCTGATTGTGTGTTTTAAAAGTTTTGCATCCTGATTTTTTATGGGGTTTTATCTGCCTCGCACCGCTTGTTTCTGAAGGGGTCAAGCGCGAGGTTTTTCTCGCAGTAACTTTTAATTTTTTCACCATAATAATGAACGATATCGCTACATCAGAGTCCGAATTGAAAACTACCAATGACGGAGTAGCGTATGTGAGTGATAGTAATTTTAAAAAAATCTGGGGTTCGGTATCTGTAGCTTTAAAAAAATTAGTAAGTGATGATGTTTATAGCCGTTGGTTCGAGTCAGCAGCCTTTGTTGACATTAATGAGACGGAGGCGGTGCTTGCCGTAGCTAGTGACATGCATCAGGTCTGGATCGAGACTAATTACTTACCAGAGGTGCAAACTGCAATTACACAGGTTTCAGAAATGCCGCTCAAGGTGCGCGTGATCGTGGCCAGTGAAGATCAGGGGGAAGTCGCTCCTGCTGCTTCTAAAGCACCGAAGAAGAGTTCTAAGAAGGAGGGCGCCAGTCTGAACTTCTCCGGAGCAGAGGATAACCATCTGACTGAGGAGCAGCAGCTTGGTAAAAAACTCAAGTCAGCAGGTCTTAATCCTCAGTTTAGTTTTGATCGCTTCGTAGTGGGGCAGAACAATGAATTCGCTCACGCAGCATGCATGGCTGTGGGGCAGGCAAAGACGTCGATTTATAACCCTCTGTTTATCCATGGTTCATCCGGTCTTGGTAAGACTCACTTGATGCAGGCTATCGGGCAGATGCTCATGAAGGAGAACCCTTCAGCACGTGTTGTTTACCTGACTTGTGAGAAGTTTATTAATGAGTTTATTGATACGGTTCGTAAGGGATCACTTGAGCGCTTTCGTAAAAAGTATCGCCGCGCTGATATTCTACTCATCGATGATATTCAGTTTTTGGGTGGTAAGGAGCGCTCGCAGGAGGAGTTCTTTCACACCTTTAATGAGTTACTAGATTTGCAAAGTCAGGTGGTGCTCACTTCAGATCGTCCAGCTTCTGAGATTAAAAACATTGAGCCGCGCTTGATTTCACGATTTGAGAGTGGCCTCACCGTAGAGCTTCAGCCTCCGGGGATGGAGACTCGCCTTGCTATTCTTCATCGTAAGATGGAGGACTGGGATGTGAAGGTGCATGATGACATTCTTTGCATGCTTGCTGAGAGGATTCAGAGTAATGTTCGTAGACTAGAAGGTGGCTTGGTTCGTATCGCTACTTATTGCTCCCTCGGCACAGAGCAGATCACAGCAGATCGTGCTGAGTATCTTCTCAAAGACATCCTCCGAGAAGAGGGCAAGAAGAGGGTGAATATCGACAGTATCCAGAAAGCGGTGACTGATCAGTATGATCTTCGCCTTGCTGATATGACGAGTAAGCGCCGCCCTACTAATATTGCCTTTCCTCGCCAAATTGCGATGTATCTTAGCCGTAAGCTGACACCATGTTCATTGGTGGAGATCGGTGACGCCTTTGGCGGTCGTGATCACGGCACCGTTATCTATGCTTGTCGCAAGGTGGAGGACATGATGAAAAAGCAGTCAGATGTCAGAGATGACGTGGATGTTTTGATCAATAGCTTGCAGAAGAAGTAAGCTGATTTCATCGGCAAAGGTTGAATAGTCTTGCCGATACTCTACTCAGTAGGGTAGTAAATGATGGATGACCTCGTTTACTCGTTTTCTCGCACTGGTTGCAACTATTACTATTAGCACTTTTGGTGTAAATGCTCAGAGTTCTTCTGGGAGCAAAACAGCTAAGGATATCCCTGCCGAGCTCATGTCTTGGGCGGATTGGGCGACATGGAGTGACTTGCCAGAGGGGGTGCCCTTTCGATACGATCAGAGAGATAAGAAGCTGAGTGTATGGTCGTCTACTCTTGATCTATCAGTCGGTGAGCAGTCGGGTAGATTTTCTTACCAAGTAGAGGTCTATCATGATGCTTGGGTGAGCCTGCCAGGGGATAGGAGTGCTTGGCCATTGTCAGTAAAGGCCAATGGTGAGGCGATTGCGGTGATGGCTAAAGGCGATCGCCCATCTGTGTATCTCAAGCCGGGATCATGGGAGATTTCAGGGGTGTTTCGCTGGGCAGAAATGCCACAAACAGTAGTCATTCCCAAAGTAATCGGAATCCTTAAGCTGGCACGCAATGGAGCTGACGTGGAGGCTCCTAACTGGGGGCGTGACGGCAAGCTATGGCTGAAGCGCACGACGAAGGAAGCTGCCGATAAAAACTATCTATCAGCTCAAGTGTATAGGAATCTCGTGGACGGCGCTCCGATGTGGCTACTCACTGATGTGGAGCTGACAGTGACGGGTAAGAGCCGTGAGGAGGAGCTTGGAGCCATCCTGCCCGAGGGCTGGCATATCAGCTCTCTGACCGCTCAGATTCCTTGTGCTGTCGATGATGATGGTCTGTTGAAAGCTCAGGTGCGAGCAGGTAAGTGGGTGATATCGATCAAGGCATTCAGGACAACACCCGCAGAGACTATTTCCTATGCCGAAGGTGCCGAGCCTCTCGTCGCCGAGGAGCTGGTATCTCTACGGAACCAGGCGAATTTCCGTGTGATCGAGTTCTCAGGACTGAGCGCTGTCGATGTAGCGCAGACGACCTT
>JALZUH010000082.1 GCA_023301645.1 Akkermansiaceae bacterium | reverse complement strand
CAGTATTAACTTACCATGAGATAGTCACACCGGCAAAGTAGCCGCGCTCGCTACCTGGTCCTTGGTCTCCAAAGGGGCTGATCTCGTAGCTTTCATTAAATAGGTTTTCAATACGTGCATGGAGCTTCACGTGCTTATTGATCTCATAGTGTCCGTAGAGGCGGGTTACGATTCTATCGTCGAGTGGGTCTGCATTGTTTACAGGGTTCTGATAACTGGCTCCGTCTACATAATTAGCAGATAGTCCAACGAGCCAAGTATCACCATTGTAATTAATATCAGCACTGATGAGCTGATCTGGCACATCGATAACCTCTTCTCTGTCTTGGATTGTCCATACTGCTCGGTAATTGAGTCTATCCTGCATGAATGAGCCTTGAGCTTCGATTTCTATACCGCTGACCGTTGAGTCGCCGTTAGCATTCTGCTGTTGAGTGGTGAAATTGGGAAAGCGCTCTGTAAATATAGCCTCTTCAACCTCTTGGTGAAAATAGGTAGCATTTATAGAATGTCTTTGAGCAATCTCTTGGCTGATTTTTAATTCGTAACCAAGTGTTGTTTCAGTTTCTAGATTAGGGTTAGCTAATTGATTAGTAAACCCTCCTTGGAACGCCTCTGTGTCTAGGGTTCTGGGTGTTCTGAAACTTTCAGCAATGCGCGAGCTTACACGTGTCCCTGTAGAGGCAAAATGATAAGCTGCACCGACATTCCATGCGGTATCGCTACCAAATTGAGAATGATCTTCGATGCGAACACCTGCTTCGACAAGTAGTGGCTCTGTCGGAGTCCAGTGGCTGTTGAGGTAGAACCCATTATTATGAAAGTCTATATCACGGCCATCAGAGTTGCTAAATTCGGAGTCGGAATACTCGTAACCAACGACGGCTTTAAGGGTGTGAGAAAGGGTGAGCTCATTAATCCAGTTGATTGAGTCTTCTTCAAAAGAGTTCCCTGGATTGAAGGCGGAATTACCAAATGCAGATGAGAATACTCCGTTTAATGAAAACTCCTCTTCATAGCGGCCTAGTATTAACTTGGTCGTCCAGACGTCATTGGCGACGAACTCTGTATTGAGTGTCAGGAGGTCTGTTTCTACCGTTGCTCTAGATGTTGATGTTCCGAAGGGAGAGATGGCAATGGTGTCGAATTCACTATCAGCACTTCGATAGGTAAACTTGAAACTTAGGTCGTCAGTCGCGTGAAGCTTTAATCCTAAGGTTTGTGTTTGGAGAGTGTAGTCTTCAAGTGGGTTACTGCCAGAAGGGTCGTTATTGGTGAATTCTTCCCCGATTTGGTATCCATACTCGAGTTTGTCTATGGAGCCTGAAGCGGATACTGAAGTTTTATAGCTTTCAAAACTGCCAGCTTCGCCAAAGAGGCTGATCTTATTTTCACCTCCGATTTTAGTTTCGTAACCAAGGACACCACCTACAGCGTCGCCACCATAGAGCACGCTTTGTGGGCCTCTGAGAAATTCAAGTCGACTTGTTTGGGCATTACTTGCGGCGGTTAAGAATGTGCCTAGCTGATTAGATGAATTTGAAATGCTAACTCCATCGACCACTACCTGCGCGAAGCCAGTGGGTAGGCCTCTTGTTAGGAATAATGGGGCGTTTCCTGTGGACCCGAGCGGGACACTCTGAACGCCTGGAATCAAATCAAGAGATTCGCTGACACGTGTGATCTGTCGGTTTTCAAGGCTTTCACCTGTAATGGAGCTGACCGAAGAGGTTGTGTCAGCAGTAGGGTTATTGAATCGAGATGCGAGAACGGTAGTTTCCTCAAGTTCTTCAATAGGCTCGATGAATGACTGGGCGTATAGTGAAGCGCTTCCTGCAAAGAAGATACTTCCTGTCGTTGTGAGCACTTTACGTGAAAGTGCTGGTTTTTTATGTGTCATTTATGTTTTTGATGCATGGATCTGATTTACGCAAATCCGATTGATCGGCTCTTAGGCTGGTGATCTGGCTTCCCTTGTTCGTGGCGTATTATAAATAATAAGTCATGAATTCGGATTACAGTGGCGTAACCGCTCCGGAATGATCATTGCATGGGTAGCATTGATTTCACCGGATTCCCCATTTATTTCCTGCTCGTGCTACGAGCTTCCATAGAGGTGCTACATGCTAGATGTAGCTAGTCATTGAGTGAATGAACTGAGTCTCAAAAGCAATGAAAAAGCTAGAAATGTGACTTTTGGCGCCTGAGGTGCTATCTTTAGTAGCTGTATGACCAAGACAGAAATAAACCAACTTCGTAAATCCCTCATTGAACAGCAGTCTGAAATGATGGGCTCAGTGGGGCGACACGGCGTGGCTGCTACTTCAGGGTCGGAGTCGCTCGCAGATGAAAATGAACGTGCAGACCGTGTAGCTGATGAAATGATCGAGTCCCAGCTGGGCTATGCTGAGAGCCAGCAGCTCAAGGGCATAGCTATTGCCTTAGAAAAGATCGACGCCGGTGAATACGGAGTGTGCGAAGACTGTAAGAAGGAGATCTACATTGAGCGTCTGAAAGCGCTCCCTCATGTTGCCCTGTGTATTGATTGCCAGAGCAAGAAGGAGAAGGTAGCAGCAGGTATGTTTTAGCTGGTGCTGAAAGACTCAACATCTTGTTAAGTTATTTAACGAGAGGTGGCGCTTACTGCAGGGACTTTAGTGCTTTCTCTACTTCAGGTGTCTGTGGTATTTCGCTGAGTTTTTTGAACTCAGGTGCATCTTCTTTGACCCACCATGTGAGAATGGTGATTTCATCTTCTGTGAGCTGAGGTTTACCTTCTGGAGGCATGCGAAGATCATCATCTAGCGGGAGATGTAGAAATGAAATCATGGTGCTTTTTTCAATATCACCAGGCACGAGGCATTCCTCATAGTCACCGCCTCGGATGAGTGCCGCGTAGGAGTCCATGCGAAGTCCGCCTTTTTGCTTGTTGTCACCGTGACATTTATTGCACTTTTCTACGAGAATGGGCGCGATGATGTCGGTGTAGACGATCGGGTCATAGGTTGGAGTAGCGTCGACAGAGGGTTGCCCGTCATTGCCGTGATGGCGTGTTCTCTGAGGGGCATTGGTGCTTGAGCCAGCTTTCCAAGGTGCCTTGTCCATCGGGTCTCCGTGGGTGATTTCTCCACCGTGGTGACCTGTGCTGATTAAGGTGAGTGTGGTGGTGATGAGTCCGATGACGTAAACGGGCGGTAGCCATCTGTTGTTTTTATTAAGCTCAATGCGGTATTTGATGAGGAAGGTGACAATGAGGACGATAGTGAAGATGATTCCGTCTCGCTTGTGATCTTCAATGAGCATTCCCGCGCAGTCACCAGTGAGGTAGAGCAGGTAGCCGAAGATGCTGGCAAATACAGCGGAGATGGAGGCAAAGGCGAGGGGGAGGAGTGTATTGGCTTGGTAGCGGCCTCTTGAGAATAGGGCAGCTAGTTCCATAACGAGGACGAGTAGGACGACTCCTATAGGGAGGTGCAGAATAAGTGGGTGAAAGGCTCCGAGGAAGCCGACCCATTTACCGAGCGTGGTCGTTGCTTGGGTGCTTGCCGAGCCGACTTCACCGATAAAGGGCATAGCTGCCATGAGGGCTATGGCGATGAGGCTTAGATTGAGAACTAAGCGGAAGTTTTTGGCTTGTGGGCTGCGTTGTCTATTTTTCTTCATCGGGAGTCTTTAGGGAAAGATCGTTTAAAATGGCGTTCCTGCAAGTTTATATAATCGATATGTGGGTTCGGTGGGGTTGGCGGGTGGAAGAATGGTGGATTTAATTAGTGGTGAAAAATAAAATTAGCCTAGGCTAATT
>JALZUH010000081.1 GCA_023301645.1 Akkermansiaceae bacterium | reverse complement strand
ACTGCTAGCCCCTAGGCCTCCGGTTCCGCTACGCTCCACCTCCGACCTAGCGTCTGGGAGTGGATTTTGACGAACTTACAGACAAATTGTTACACTACCCAGAGGAAACAAACGACCTGCCCAAAAAGAAAGCAAAACAACCTAAAAGAACGAGGAGGAAAAACGGAGGAATGAAAACTTCACAGCGACCACCTTACTCGCCCCCTATAGACACCTTGTGTGTTATGCCCCGCTGCCTTCTTGACAAAGCGAATCAAAATACTAACCTCCGTCAGCTTTCCATTTTGGCAGGCATCGTTATCAATTCTTTATTACTACATTATTTATGGACACTATACGTAAATTCCAAACTGGCTCAGGAAAAGAGGGTCAGTTCTACTCGCTACCCGCCCTTGAAGAACAAGGCCTAGGCAAAGTATCTCGCCTACCTATCTCAATCCGTATCGTGCTCGAGTCACTGCTTCGTAACTGCGACGGCCGCAAGGTCAGCGAAGAAGATGTAAAAAACCTCGCTAACTGGAACGCCAAGGCACCGGGTAACTACGAAGTTCCCTTCACCGTAGCTCGTGTCGTCCTCCAAGACTTCACAGGTGTTCCCCTCGTTGTAGATCTCGCAGCCATGCGTAATGCCGCTGCAGAAGCAGGTGCAGACGCATCAGTCGTAGAGCCACTTGTGCCCGTCGACCTCGTTATTGACCACTCTGTTCAGGTTGACTTTGCAGGCTCACAGGATGCGCTAGACCGTAACCTCGCCGTTGAATTCATCAGAAACAAGGAGCGCTACCAGTTCCTCAAGTGGGGTCAGCAAGCATTTGACACCTTCGGCGTAGTCCCTCCAGGAATCGGCATCGTCCACCAGGTAAACCTCGAATACCTCGCTAAAGGCGTGCTTGAGAAAGAAGAAGTTTTCTACCCAGATACACTCGTAGGAACTGACTCACACACCACCATGATCAACGGCCTCGGTGTTGTTGGCTGGGGTGTAGGTGGTATCGAAGCTGAGGCAGGCATGCTTGGCCAGCCAGTCACCTTCCTCGTTCCTGAAGTAGTCGGTGTCCACCTCCACGGCGAGCTCGCTGAAGGAGTCACCGCAACAGACCTCACACTCAGCATTACTGAGCTACTCCGCTCACACGGCGTAGTTGGCAAGTTTGTAGAATTCTACGGCCCAGGTGCTAAGACACTCAGCCTTCCTGACCGTGCTACTGTAGCAAACATGGCTCCTGAATACGGTGCTACTATGGGATTCTTCCCTGTTGACTCAGAAACACTCGCCTACCTCAAAGGCACAGGTCGTTCCGAAGAAGTCTGCGACACCGTCGAAAACTACTTCAAAGCACAGGGCATGTTCGGCATCCCAGAAAAGGGTGAAATCGACTACTCTGTCTCACTTGAATTCGACATGGCATCAGTAGTGCCAGCCGTCTCTGGACCAAAGCGTCCACAAGACCGCATCGACGTCACTGACCTTAATAGCAAATTTAACGACCTCTTCACTGCACCTGTAGCAGACGGAGGATTCGAGCGTTCTGCTGACACTCGTGAGCTCGAAGTGCCTCTCGCACTCAGCGCACCAGCTGGATTCTCACCTACGGCACAAAACATGCTCAATGAAGCAGGCACAACCGTAGCGGACGATAATGTAGCAACCAACAGCACACTCAAGCACGGCTCAGTCGTCATCGCCGCGATCACATCCTGCACCAACACCAGTAACCCAAGTGTAATGCTTGCTGCTGGTATCGTCGCCAAAAAAGCCAATGAGCTCGGTCTCACCGTTGCTCCTTTTGTGAAGACATCCCTCGGGCCTGGCTCACGTGTTGTAACAGATTACCTCAATGCAACAAACCTTCAGAAAGAGCTCGACCACCTCGGCTTCCAAACTGTCGGATACGGCTGCACCACATGTATCGGTAACTCTGGCCCACTTAGCCCTGAGATCGAGACAGCCATCAAAGATGGTGACCTCATCACTGCATCTGTGCTCTCTGGAAACCGTAACTTCGAAGCTCGTGTTCACGGCTCAGTCCGCGCTAGTTTCCTCATGTCACCGCCACTTGTCGTAGCCTACGCTATCGCAGGTAAAGTCGACATCGACCTCGCCAATGACGTCATCGGCACCTCCAAAGACGGTAACCCAGTTTACCTCAAGGACCTCTGGCCGACTACATGTGAGCTCAAAGAAGTCATCGACGCAGCACTCGTGCCTGAAGTCTTCAATAAGCTCTACAGCGACCTCGACACAGCTAATCAGAACTGGGTAGACATTAAGGCCTCAACTGGCCCTGTCTACGCATGGGAAGACGACTCCACCTACATTCAGAATCCTCCATTCTTCGACGGGTTCTCACGCACACCTGCCACTGAAGCAAAAAACATCTCCAATGCTCGCGCACTGGGTATCTTTGCTGATTCGGTCACCACTGACCACATCTCCCCTGCAGGTGCCATTGTCGAGACCAGCCCTGCTGGACAATACCTCGTCGAGCGCGGTGTGGAGAAAGCGAAGTTCAACTCATTTGGCTCACGCCGTGGTAATGATCGCATCATGACACGCGGAACCTTCGCCAATGTTCGTATTAAGAACCTCATGTGTGCAGGCGTAGAAGGTGGCTACACCCAATACTACGGTGAGCAAGACGTCCCAGCTCCAGACAAGGACATCGCATCACTCAATGGAGGTAAGCCAGCATTTATCTACGACGCATCAGTCGCCTACAAGGCAGACGGCACAGACCTCATCGTCATCGGTGGTGAAGACTACGGCATGGGATCATCCCGTGACTGGGCAGCGAAGGGCACACGCCTTCTCGGTGTCAGTGCAGTCATCACCAAGTCCTTTGAGCGTATTCACCGCTCAAACCTTGTCGGAATGGGAGTGCTTCCAATGAACTTCAAAAACAAGTCTGACTATGACAAAGTAGCCGCTCTACCGAATGCTACCTTCGCCATTACAGGACTCTCTGGAGAGCTCACACCGATGCAGGACGCCACTCTCGTAGTGACAGAAAGCAATGGCAGCAGCTTCGAAGTGCCACTCGTTGTCCGTATTGATACACCTGCAGAAGTCGACTACTACCTCAGTGGTGGTATCCTTCCATACGTGCTTAATCAAATCCTCGATAACGCTGAAGAGCAGGCACCTGCCGCTCAGCCAGCCTGTGACCTTCCATCAGGCGGATGAGGCGTCTAATTAAACTGCTGTAGTTTACAGCACTCTATTCGACATCATCTGGCTTATATATCTAGCCGACCAATCACCAAGCGCCTCCTACACTCAGGAGGCGCTTTTTTACACTCTCCATCCAATCATTGGTAAAAGTCATCTCCGCAAATCTTTTTGCAAAATTATCTTAAACCATAACGTATCTTAGAAACAATGTCATTAAAAACAAGTATCCTGCTCGTCATTAGTCTAGTAGCAGCACCAAGCACCATTGCCCAAGACTACTACACCTCTTACCCGTTTGGTAAGGATACAAAATTTGCCAATAAGTCTGACCTATCCGCAACCGGTAAATGGTGGGATAAAACCAACAAAAAAGTCGCCGCCAATGAGCGCGACTGGTTTCTCAGTCAGCCTCGTGAAGAAACGCTAGCATTCGCCCTCTACACCACGCATGAAGGCGTGCTCAAGCTCACCGCCCAGTGCTTCCCTCTCCATCCCAACGAGCCGAAGACCATCACTCTCTACCTTGACGAAGCAGGAGCTTGGAAAAAGGCCGCAGAAGTAAAGGTCAACTACCCCGGCTGGGACGCCCAATTTAGAGTAGAAAACTGGGACACGTCTAAAAGCGTAAAGTATAAGCTCTCCCTCGGTGAGCTCTCCCACTTCGAAGGCCTCATCAGAAAAGACCCCGTCGATAAGGACGACATCGTAGT
>JALZUH010000080.1 GCA_023301645.1 Akkermansiaceae bacterium | reverse complement strand
GAACGGCGATACACCTAGCTGAAGAGCCATCTTGTAGGTGCCGATGTTACTCGACTTCATCAAAACGCCTTCGACAGTGAGCCTGCCATATGCGTGGTGATCCTTGATCCTAACACTGCCTCGCTTGTAGTAGCCGTTTTCACAGAAGATCTCTGTTTCTGGCTGATAGAGACCTTCATTGATAGCTGCTGAAGTTGCTACAATTTTAACAGTAGACCCTGGCTCGTAAATGGCCTGGGTGGCAAAGTCGTATCCATTTTGAACGATGTTCTCACGAGTGTTGAGGTTGAAAGTTGGTCTACTCGCCATGGCTAAGACGGCTCCAGTGTGAGGATCCATCAGGACAACGGCCCCTTTTTGTGATTTGTATTCGGCGAGACCAGCATCAAGCTCTTCTTCTAAAATAGACTGCAGTCCCATGTCTAGGGTGAGCTGCACATTGAGACCATGGATGGGTGGTCTGACCTCCTGAGGCTTCGCCACTGCGAGGAGATTGTAGGCGTCACGATGACTGGTAATGTAACCATCCTTGCCAGACATGTAGTCATTGAGCTTTAGCTCAATACCCGCTTTACCTATACCGTCATAGCCGAGGTATCCGATAATGTGTGATGCCATCTCAGGCATTTCATAGGAGCGTGTCTGGATTTCTTCAAAATCGAAGGCGTGCAGCACGCTGTGATCAATGGTGAGTTGTTTAAATTTCTCTGCATCGTCTTCGGATAGGTTCGACTTGATAACCACACGCACCTGCTGGGTATTTTCCAGTCTCATCTTCTCACGGAAGCCCTCCCTCGACATGCCCAGTGGACGTGAAAAGGTCTCCACCACATGGTCAATGTGCTGGTTGACAATCTGCTCAGCAGTCATCGAATCACGCATCTTCAGCGCTAACTTTCTCACCGCGCTATTGCGCTTGGACTTGTCCCAACCCTGCCACTCAGCAGTCTCTCTAAGCTCCTTATTAGCTAAGGAAAGACTCGCAGTAGCCACGTCACGAAGTAGCTTCTTATCAAGGGCGAGTTTCACCTCAGGAATATCGCGTGCAATGAGCTGATTATTACAATCGACAATAGAGCCGCGATTGGCCTTTGACTCCTTTTTGCGGTAGGTGCTTCTATCGGACTTCTTTGAGTAATGCTTAGCCTTGGCAACATGTAGGTAAACCAGTCGCGCAGATAAGCCACTAAGCCCGACCACGAAGGCCAGGCATAGAAACACACAACGGTTATGGAAAAGCGATGAATTCATTAAGGAGTGATAGCGGCAATGGCAGAGGGTCGGTCTAGCTCACCGGCAAGGGTATGAGCTGAGATTTTTTCGATACAGGAAGTGGGGACAGTAACCAAGGCTGAGCCTGACTGCTCAAGGTCTGCACGGAGCTGGTAGATGTTGAGCTTTTTGTCAATCTTCACCTGTAAACTATTGGCAGCATCTTTGTGATCTTCAATGCACTGCTGGGTCTTATCCATGGCACGCACTAGCTCAACATGGCTATTTTTCAAACATGCATGGGTAATACCTGCAACCATGACAATGATAGTTGCGACAACGAGCATACTGATTTCTATCACACTCATTTTTGTTTGTTTAAGACGGGACTTGTTCATTGGTTTATCAATTTAAATTTTTCTCTACCACGCGAAGCTTTGCACTGCGTGATCTTTTGTTGGTTTGAATCTCTTCTTTGCTAGCCGCGACAGCTTTGCGTGTGATGAGCTTATACTCGTAATCTGGATTAGGTCTGGGCTCAGGCCATTCCTTACGATCGATATGCGTCTGGCTAGCATGCTTGAAGAACTGCTTCACCATACGATCCTCTAGACTGTGGAAGGTAATGACGAGTAGTCGCCCCCCTGGCTTTAGCAACCCAGCGGCGCTCTCAAGTAGCGCGCGTAGAACTCCGAGCTCATCATTGACGGCGATACGTAGAGCTTGGAAAACACGTGTAGCGGGATGGCTCTTGCCACCGCGCGGGATGAATGTGGAAATAAAGTCAGCCAGATCAAGGGTCGTAACAAATTCCTTCTCCTGACGTCTTTCGACGATACGAGCGGCGATTTTCCTGCCGGATTTCTCTTCGCCATACTCCCAAAAAATAGTTCTCAACTCCTCTTCAGCTGCACCATTGATGAGATCGGCAGCTGTTTGCCCATCGCTCTGATCCATCCGCATATCTAAAGGGCCATCTTTTCCAAAGGAGAAGCCGCGCTCAGCTTCGTCGAGCTGCCATGATGAAACTCCGATATCTACAAGTATTCCATCTACCTTACCTTCGCATCCGTATCCAAGGCTCTGAACGAGCTCAGGCATCTGGGAGAAGTTCCCCTTCTGCGAGCTGAAGCGATCACCAAAACCAACAAGTCTCTCAGCCGCGTAAGATAGCGCTTGGTCATCCTGATCGATCCCAAGAACTGTTGCTCCAGCCTTCAACATAGCCTCAGTATGGCCACCGCCACCAAGAGTGCCGTCAATGATGTATTTACCCTCACTAGGCTCCATATAAGCCAACACTTCCTCCATTAGCACAGGGATGTGATAATCTTGAGTAAGTAATTGGTCTGGATTCATGAGGGTGGAGGCATGTCTAATTAGCACTACCGGGCTGAGACTCCCTCCAAGTCATCTCAGCACCAGCAGTTACTAACCGTATGTTATACAACATCAACAAAAGCTGTAGGTCACGGGGTATGAAGTAGGCATCTTAACATGTTACGTTGATTAGTATCCTGCTTAGATGTTTGTTTCACAATCCGTCTAGAAGAATCCAAAGTCTTCATCGAGCTCAGCAAGGGTAGCCTCGCGAGCAGCGCGTAATTTCTCATGATTCTCTTCGTTTAAAATTTCAATAAAGCCACCTCTACCGCAGAGCACGAGGGGCTGCCCCGGGACGATACCGGGATGATCGAGCTGCGCCTTGGGTATGACTAGCTTGCCTTGATCATTGATGTGGGTCTTTACGCTGCGCTCAAATAACGCACCTAGTATGATCCGTTTTTTCGCTGGAGTCAGCTCGCTCACATTAACCTCCTCCTGCATTCTTTCGAACTCAGGCTCAGTCAACACCTTGAGCGTTGGTAATTCTTCATTGTGCGAAACCATTAATCGCAACGTGCTTCCTTCGATCTCTGCGCGCCAATCAGCTGGAATGGATACGCGGCATTTCGCGTCCATTTTATAAGGGTAAAACCCTCCCAAGCTGTGATTTTTAGTGTTCATTGATACACAAATACGTCTGATCTGTTCACTTTGATACACAACAACACACTCCACGTCAACCAACAATCTGCCCAAAACCCTCTAAGACAATAGATAGTTTGTTAATCATTATTATCCATATTCATTAATGAATAGCCACATAATCACCTGTAACACCCAACTCGCTAAACTCTTCTTTTCACACATCTTTATCATTAATCATATTCATGGGTGCGAGGTGATATTGCCGGTAATTGGCACACTTTTCGCTAAAGTATGCTGCTTGAACATCTCGTGACAACAGGTCACTAGCTGAGTGTTTCTACATTCTTGTTCATTTATTTTCTTCTCCACTTTATACTATGAAAACTCAAAACATCGTCGTTGTAGGTAACGGCATGGTCGGTTGTAAATTCTGCGCTAGGCTTGTAGAAAAAGACGTTGATAAGCAATTCAACATCATCACCTTCTGTGAAGAGCCTAATCCAGCCTATGACCGAGTTCATCTCTCGGAATACTTCGGTGAAAAAACTATCGACGAGCTCCTCCTGCAACCACTCAAATGGTATGCTGATAATGATATCACGATCCACATGGAGGACAGAGTAGTCAGCATTGACCGAGAGGCAAAGACAGTCACTTCAGAAAAAGGACTCACTGTAAGCTATGACAAGCTCGTGCTTGCAACTGGATCTTCCCCATTTGTCCCACCACTTCCCGGCATCGAGAAGGAAGGTGTCTTCGTATACCGCACCATTGAAGACCTCGACGGAATGATGGCTCACGCCAAAAAGGTGAAAACAGCTGCCGTGATCGGTGGCGGACTCCTCGGACTAGAAGCATGTAAGGCGACTCAGGACTTAGGGCTAGAATCATGTGTCGTCGAATTCGCGCCTCGACTCATGCCAAGACAGGTCGATGAAGCTGGTGGTGAAATCCTCAAGGGCATCATCGAGAGCCGCGGCCTTGCAGTTCACCTTAATAAAGCAACCACCAACATTGCAGGTGACGGTAAAGTCACAGGCATGGAATTTAAAGACGGCACTTCTATAGATGTAGATATGATCGTCGTCTCTGCGGGTATCCGCCCACGTGACGAACTCGCTCGCGAATGCGGTATCGAAGTAGGTGAGCGCGGAGGCATCACCGTCAACGACCAACTAGTGACAAGTGACCCAGATATCTACGCCATTGGTGAGTGTGCTCTATATAATAACTTCATCTACGGTCTCGTAGCTCCAGGTTACACCATGGCTGACGCCGCTGCCACC
>JALZUH010000079.1 GCA_023301645.1 Akkermansiaceae bacterium | reverse complement strand
GACTTCGCCTTTATTCTCAAACTTAGCTGTGATCCCAGTCGCCGTCTTTCCCGTCAGTGCCATTGAGGAAGTCGGTGATGATAGGGTCGGTGCTGGCTTTCATTTCTGAAGGGGTGCCTTGCCAGTAAACTTGCCCGTCTTTCATGAAGACAATGCGGTCTGCGATGCGAAATACACTGCGGAGCTCGTGAGTGATGACGATATTGGTCATGTTGAAGTCCCTCTGAAGCTGCTTGATGAGCTTATCAATGGTGTCGGCAGTGATGGGGTCTAGTCCTGCGTGTGGCTCGTCATAGCATACGCACTCTGGACGGTCGATGATGGCTCGGGCGAGGGCGACGCGCTTTTTCATGCCGCCAGATAGGTCGGAGGGCATCTTGTCTTGCTGACCGGGGAGCCGGACGATGTCTAGGGATTCGCATACGCGACGCTCGATCTCTTCTTCGTCCTTCACTCCGTCTTCGATGAGGGGGAAGGCGATATTACCTGCGACACTCATGGAGTCAAAGAGGGCGCCGTTTTGAAACATGATGCCGACTTTTTTACGCACTGGGGCTAGCTGGCGCTCGCTCATGCGGGAGATGTCGACGCCTGCAATCTCTACGGTGCCGCTGTGGGGCTGCATGAGCCCGACCATGTGTTTGACTAGCACGCTTTTACCTCCGCCTGAGGTGCCTAGTAAGCAGAGTGTCTCACCTGACTGGACGTCGAGGTCGACTCCGCGTAATACGTGGTTTTGTCCAAAGTATTGGTGGAGTCCTCGGACGCGAATAAGGGGGGCACTTGGTGATGAAGTAGGCACGGGAAGACTCATAGCAGGTGTTAGGTATTAGCGCAATGCTGCGAAACCGCAGAAGATCTTTGAATCCTCTGGTGGGGCGATGGGAATGGGGCTTGAGTTTCCAAGGCTGTCATTGCAGATGGCCATGAATTCTGGGGCAGTCTTGGCTCGGCGGATGTGGTGCTCGAATGCCTCGTCGACTCCTTGTGAGATGTAGGTGAGGTATTTTTTCATGCGCTGGACGTGCTTGGTCTCGTCAAAATTAGGTGCATGTGCTGCGATCTCGTCGTAGAGGGTCATGATGTAGCTGTGCAGGTCATTGCGTGTGATGACCTGTGGCGTGGCTCCTGCGTATGAGGCTCGGATTTGGTCGAAGATCCACGGGTTTCTAATAGCTCCTCGTCCTATCATGAGTCCTGCCGCTCCTGTGCGCTTGGCCATGCCCTGGGCGGTGCTGACATCTACGACATTACCATTGGCGATGACGGGGCAGCTCATCTGCTCGACAGCACGCTGGATGCAGTCGGTGTGCACTGGTGTTTGGTAGCGCTCTTTGACGGTGCGGCCGTGAATGGTGAGCAGGTCGATTTCGTAGCGATTGAATATTTCGAGTAGGGCAGAGAATTCGTCTTCGTGCTCGAAGCCAACTCTGGTCTTGAGGGTGAATTTCCCCGGTATGGCCTCGCGCATGGCGGCAATGATGCGCTCCATGTGCTCTGTTTTGCGAAGGAGTCCTCCGCCTGCGTCTTTGCGGTAGACGACAGGTGCGGGGCAGCCGAGGTTCAGGTCAACGCCTTCGATAGGATAGGCTTCCAGCTCCTTGCAGACGCGCACGAGTGCGTCGATGTCTTGGCCGATGAGTTGGGCGTAGATGGGCTTGCCAGTGTTGTTCTCTGTGATGCTGCGTAGGATTTTTTTCTCCAGATGGTAGAGGGCATGCACGCGGAAATACTCAGTCACATAGTAGTCGGGGCCACCCATTTTCCCGATGACATTCATGAAGGGGAGGTTGGTGACTGCCTGCATGGGTGCTAGTGCGAGTATAGGCTGGTGGGTCATGGCAAAGGGGAGGTTAGGTAGGCTGCTCGGGTGAATCAACGAGCTGGTGGATGCGCTCCTTGGCGACTTCTAGGTAGTGCTCATCAATGTCGAAGCCAGTGTAGCTAGAGATGCCCATGCGCTTGGCGGCAATGGCTGATGTGCCGATGCCATTGAATGGGTCGAGGAGTCTGGTCTGTTGAGATTTGCCGTGAATGCGGATGCATTGCTCGACGAGTTTGACGGGGAATGTGGCTGGGTGAGGTCGCTCTTTGTTCCTGCTATGAATGGTGTCATAGGGGATAAACCAGGTGTTGCCACGGCAGCGCTTATCTTCTCCGCCGTTGTGTCCCCAGCGTTTGATATTCGACTTATGAGCGTAGGGAACGCCTGCTGCACGTCGCTCTAGTGGCACATTGCCTGTCTTAGTCAGGTGGAAGACATATTCGTGGCAGTCATTGACATAGCGCGGGCTGTTGATGGGCTTGAAGTGCCCTGCACTTACGGCTTGCCCTTCGGTTGTTTCAATACTGATGGATTTGACCCAGTGAAAGGTGTTTTGGAGGATGAAATGGGGTGCGCTTTCTTCGCCATCTTGCGCGGCTTCGGTAAGGGCGAGGAGTAGCTGGTGGGGGAGTAAGGGGTTTTTAGGAACGGCTCCTACATTGAGGAAAAATGAGCCGTCTTCTGCGAGCACGCGCTTGAGCTCAATGGCCCATTCTAGGCACCATTGGATGAAGGCTTTGCGGTCGACTTGATCCTTATACTTACGGTAATCAATACCTAGATTATAGGGGGGGGAGGTGACGACGAGGTCGACACTAGCTGCTGGCATATCCCTCATGCCAAGCACGCAGTCTTGGTGGATGAGGTTGATGTCAGTTTGCATGGGCTTTGATTTACATGAGAGGGGGAGGGTTTTGAAGTTTTAAAACGACGGCTTGTTGTCACTAGGAGTTGAGTTAGGCGTTATTTCGATGTAGAGGTTTCTGTGTGCAGGATGACTTTCTAAAACGTGTAGATTCCCCCGAGGAGATGATGACTCTTGGCAGGGAGATTGCGGCGAGTCTTGATGCAGGGTCAGTGGTCGCTCTGGTAGGTGGACTGGGGGCGGGTAAGACGCATTTGACCAAGGGGCTAGCTGCAGGTCTTGGCTCAGACTCGGTGGTGACAAGCCCGACCTTCTCACTCGCTCACGAATACCAGGGTGGGCGTCTTTCGCTCTTTCACTTTGATTTCTATCGGATGGAGTCAGAGGATGAGGTGCTGGCCATCGGCTGGGACGAATACCTCGATGCTGCTGATGAGGCTGGTGTGATTGTCGTGGAGTGGCCTCATAAGTTCCCCGATTTATTACCAGCGCATACTCTCTGGCTTCAGGTGGATCGAGTGGCACCAGATGGCAGTAGTGATGATTTGCAGGAGGGAAGTAGCGCTCGGCTGGTGTCGAGGATTTCAGCTGCCTCACTAGAGTCTCATTGATCTTTA
>JALZUH010000078.1 GCA_023301645.1 Akkermansiaceae bacterium | reverse complement strand
GCTAGAGAATAGGGCTTTGATGGTAATAGCGTCTTCAGGTTGGTTATTTGTGTGTCTTTTGCTCACTAAGTTCATTCAGTGCCTTGAGGCGGGTCAGCATCGGGGGATGTGAGTAGTCGAGAAAGACTGGGAAGGGGTGCGGAGTGAGATTGGAGAGGTTATCGGCAGCGAGTTTTTTGAGCGCTTTGATGAGGTGCTCAGGTGTCTCCTGTATCTCTGCGGCATAGGCATCGGCTTCGAATTCGTGCTTACGGCTCGACATATTGCCTATGATCGAGAGCACGCGGCTCACTGGTGAGAAGAGGAGCGTGAAGAAGACGAGACCCGCGTAGACGGAGATTTGCTCTACTCCAAAGGCGTCAAAGAGCTCTCTGGCAAATGGGCTAGACTGGTCGGTGACGATTCCGAGGAGGAAGAAGATGACGGCGGTCTGCACGAAGGAGAAGATCATGCGCTGGATGATGTGCTTCTTTTTGAAGTGGCCTACTTCGTGAGCGAGCACTCCGAGAAGCTCGTCGACACCGTGATTGTCGATGAGGGTGTCAAAGAGTGCGATTTTTTTGCGTTTGCCGAAGCCGGTAAAGAAGGCGTTGGACTTGGTTGAGCGCTTAGACCCGTCCATGACGTGAATCTCAGTGAGTGGGAAGTCGCATTTCGCTGACATTTCCTGAATACGTGATTTGAGCTCGCCGTCTTCCATAGGTTGGAATTTATTAAACAGCGGCAGGATGAATGTGGGGGCGAGATAGGTCATGAGCAGCTGGAAAGCGGTGAAGGCTAGCCATGCCCACAGCCATGCATTATTAACTGTTCCGAAGATCCAGAGCACCATCGCGAGGATGGGAACGCCGAGGAGTAGACCGAGGAGTAGCCCCTTGAGCTGGTCGACGACGAATGTTTTCGGTGTGGTTTTATTAAAGCCGAATTTCTCCTCGATGACAAAGGTGTCATAAATACTGAAGGGGAGGGTGAGGATGGCATTTCCCGCGAAGATAGCACCGATAAAGGCTAAACCGGTAGCTGTCTCACTCCAGCCAAACCCGCGCAACCAGCTATCAAGGGTGCCAAAACCACCTGCGAACCAGAATGCAATTAATACGACGAGGTTAAAGGTCGAGGTGATGATGCTGTATTTTGCCGAAACACGTGTGTATTCTTGGGACTTGGCGTATTTCTCCTGATCGTAGATGCTTACGAACTCTTCAGGTAGCTTCGGGTCGAGGGCTTTAAGATTGAGTAGGGTGGCTATAAGGTCCAGCTTCCACAGTGCGAAGACGGCAATGAGAATAAATAGCGCGGTTGGGTTATCCATGCATGAAATCCATAGGATGAGGAGTGTTTAGTCAATGCACAAAAGTGAGATTGATGCAGAATGGAAGTGACCCTTTTCAGGTGGCCTTCTGTCTATAGGTATGGTTGTTGACAGATTGATTAGAAACACCTTTTTATACGTTGATGAATACTCGTTTACTTCTGCTCATACTCACAGGGGCTCTCAGCACGCTGTTGCTGACTTCATGCGGGCATATCTTTACCAAAGGGCACACCTACCAAGAGAGTGCTACTGTTGTCATTAATGGTGCTAAGGTCGGTAGTTCGGTAAAGCCGATGGGTGGCAAGGCTGGCTTCTCTTTCTCTGCGATGATCTATCTGGCAGGCTCTGAGACGATCGATGGCCCCTTCATCTGGCGAGTGGTGGCTGAAGGCGCTGAGGGGAAGCATGTGCAGATGACCGTGCACCGAGTCAAGGTGACGACAAGTAAGACCAATCGCAGTGAGTGGTATCCTACGGAGCACTTAGGTGTTGCTGAGGCTTTCAAGAGCTTTAGAAGAGAGCCGGGGAAGGCGTATGCAAACTTTCAAATACCGGGTGAGCTGAAGGTATACCCTCGTGAAGATGGTGATATTACGATGTTAGCGGATGTTTCTGTAAGCACGCATGCAGGAACAGATCGTAAACTAGTAAAGTTTCAGATGAAGTCAGATAGCGTCAAGGACGTGGAGTTTATTAACCTACCCGCAGAGATTGTTAGGGGGCGCTCGCCACTCGAGTGGAAGTGGTAATAACGGCACTTAATATAGTTGCGTGGTTGTAAATATTGATTAGTTTTTATAAAGAATGGGCATGGATATTCAGGACCTCAAAAAAGTGCCACAGTATATTCATCAGTTAGCTCATTGGCATCACCATGAGTGGATTGAGCTAAATCCAGGAGGAACTATCGAGAAGCGCTTGGTAAAGATGCAGGGTTATCTCAGTGAGAGCTTTGTCCCGAGCACCTTCGTGGGGGAAAAGGACGGTGAGCTGATAGGCTCAGCGGCTATTGTGCAGAGTGACATGGATACACATGAGAATCTTTCCCCGTGGCTTGCGAGTGTCTATGTTTCTGAAAAACATCGTAGAAATGGCTACGGTGCACTTCTTGTGAAGCACGCTATGGAGGAGACAAAGCAGGCGGGTATCAAGAAGCTCTATTTATTCACCCCAGACGATGAGCCTTTCTACCAGCACTTAGGCTGGAGCACGATTACACAGGAGGACTACATGGGTGAGCCGGTGACACTTATGGAGGTAGAACTCTAGCTTTGTGCTAGATTTTGTCTGTTCATCGCTCGAGTTTTTTTTATAACCAACCCATGTCTAAGCCAGAGCTATCGCAGGAAACACAGATTAGAGGGGCTAATGCCACTAACTCCTCTCGGGATAGTGCTTTGGAATTAGTGCGTGAGCTTCAGGCTCGTTTTGTATGTGGGCTTGAGGCAGTCACTGGTGAGACCAGTGAGGAGGTGTTATTTGAAGACTCATCGTGGCTTCGTGATGAGGGTCGCCATGGAGGTGGCAGTCGCTTCACGGCACCACTCGATCATGATGGCTGCGCATTCGATCGCGCATCGGTGAATGTCTCACAGATCCACTATGATGATGATCTTGCTAAAAGGCTAGGTTCTGCGACAGCACTCTCCTGTATCATTCATCCAGCCAATCCTCATGCGTCGTCGATTCACATGCACATCAGCTGGACCGAGATGAAGGATGGCTCGGGTTACTGGCGCATGATGGCAGACCTTAACCCGTCGATTCCAAATGCTGAGCAAACAGCTCGCTTTCAGGAATGTATTCGCGGCGTGGTGGGTAAGTGTTACCAAGAAGGGGCTGATCAAGGAGATCGCTACTTCTACATCCCAGCGCTAAAACGCCACCGAGGTGCGGCGCACTTCTATTTAGAAAATTTCAGCACCGATGACCCCGAGTCCGATCGTAACATGGCTAGATCTCTCGGCGATTCTGTCATCGCTCTTTACTTGAGTATTCTTAAGGAATCCATTGAGCAGAACCCGATAACAGCCCAGTCGCCATCATCAGAAGATGATCAGAGGGTGCAAATAGCATACCATACACTCTACTTCTTCCAAGTGCTCACCCTCGATCGGGGCACGACATCAGGGCTGCTAGTGCATGACCAGAACGACTTGGGTATCATGGGCTCACTGCCATCTCACATAGATTCATCATTACTAGCGTCATGGCGTAGTAAGCTATCCTCACCGCAGGAGCTGCTCCTCGACGGTCTGCTCTCAGCACTGCCAGTAGGGCAGGTGTGTGCTGTGACCGATGAGGTGAAACTCGCCGTGGCAAAGGTCGTGAGAGCTCACTACAAGAGCCATCCAGAGGCGCTGAGTCTGCAAGCCTCGGGTAATATAGTGCCGCCCACAGTGGCAAATCACCGCTAGTTTTTTCCTTCCTAAAAAAGGATCAAAAAAATCCGACTACCACACTGAGTGATAGCCGGATGACTTGAATGAGTCGTTAAATTTGTTTCACCTATACTTCCTCAGCAGGCTTTTCCTTCACCGTGCTCTGGATTCTGAGATCTCTGAGCTGAGTGGAGTCTACCTTAGCTGGCGAAGCTGACATGATGTCTAGCCCTTTGTTGTTCTTCGGAAAGGCGATCACTTCACGGATAGACTGTTCACCACAGATAAGCATAGCGAGACGATCAAGACCAAGGGCAACTCCACCATGTGGCGGAGCACCGAACTTGAAGGCGTCTAGAATATGGCCAAACATGCTGACTTTCTCTTCTTCCGTGACTCCGAGTGCGGTAAACATCGAGCTCTGCAAGTCAGATTCGTGGATTCGAATGGAACCTCCACCGAGTTCGTAGCCATTAAGCACGACATCATATGCTTGTGCTCGTAGTCCTGAGTAGCGCTTGCTCTCGTCGTCTAGCTGAGCTGTCGTTGCGGCGATAAGCTTCGCCTCATCTTCTGCGATAGGTCGGGTGAAGGGGTGGTGCACGGCATTCCACTTGTCTTCCTCTTCATCATATCCAAGAAGGGGGAATTCAGTGACCCAGAGGAAGTTAAGCTCGTTATTGTCCTTTAGCACTTCTTGGAGATTAGCACACTCGAGACGGATGCGTCCGAGAACTTCACATACTGAATCCCACTCACCTGCACCAAAGAGAATGAGGTCTCCTGGCTCGATGTCGAGCTTCTCACGTAGTGCCTCTACCTCAGTATCAGAGAGACGCTTTACGAAAGGTGAGCGCCATGTTGAGCGTTCTTCGTCACGCACCTGAATGTATGCAAGCCCCTTTGAACCAGCTTCGATAGCTGTTTGGGTAAGTTTCTCAATCTGTCCCTGAGTGGCACCAGCAAAGCCTTTGGCATTGATCGCCTTGACGACGCCACCTGCGGCTACTGCACCTGAGAAGACGCGGAATTCACAGTCTTTTAGGTCTTCAGTGAGCTCGGTGAGGTGATATCCGAAGCGGCGGTCCGGCTTATCCGATCCGTATGTATTCATCGCGTCATTGTAGGTCATGCGATCAAATGATGCAGGGATATCAGCATCGAGTGTGTCTTTGAATACCTTACCAAGAAGACCTTCTACAAGCCCGAGCATGTCGTCCTGATCGACAAATGAGGTCTCGACATCAATCTGGGTGAATTCTGGCTGGCGGTCAGCACGAAGGTCTTCATCGCGGAAACAGCGAGCGATCTGGAAGTATTTCTCAATACCACCACACATAAGTAACTGCTTATACTGCTGAGGTGCCTGTGGTAGTGCGTAGAAGCTACCCGGCTGCATGCGTGATGGCACGAGGAAGTCACGAGCACCTTCAGGCGTGGACTTGGAAAGAATAGGTGTTTCGATTTCACAGAAGCCGTCAGCATCGAGGAAGTTACGAGTCGACTGTGTGATGCGGTGGCGTGTGCGTAGGTTTTTCGTCATGCGCTCACGGCGAAGATCGAGGAAGCGATACTTCATGCGAAGGTCTTCATTTGAAAGCTCCTTATCAAGCTGGAAGGGGAGGACTTCTGATTTATTGACGATGGTAAGCTTGCTTGCTGATACTTCGATAGCACCTGTAGGCATGTCTTTATTTTTGGTGCTTTTTCCATCGACTTCTGGGCGCTCTTCGACGGCTCCTGTGATCTGAATTACATCTTCACTGCGGAGTGACTTGGCGAGCTCTGCAGCCTCGGCATCATGCTCAGGACGGAAGACGACCTGAGTGAGTCCCTCACGGTCGCGAAGATCGATAAATGCTACTCCACCATGATCTCGGTTAGAATTAACCCAGCCGATGAGGGTTACGGTTTCGCCGATGTGGTCGTTACGGAGTTGGTTACAGTGATGTGTTCTCATGATTGTTTATTCTAAATAAGGGCGTTTAGGTAACTAATATGTAGTTAGGTAATAGGAGGAATATAGGGAGGGGTATTAGGCAATAAGCGGGCCGTCTGGTGAGTTGATGTGCTCTTGGAGTGACTCGACGAGATTCTCGGCTTGTAGGGTCGCCTCTGTGCGAGAGGAGAGGATCTTGAGCTGCATTTCTGGGAACTCACTTCCAATAACAAGAGCGAAGCGGCCACCTGACTGCTCGGCTTTTTTGAACTGCTTGCCGATATTAAGCTTGGTCATTTGGTAATCTGTAGAAATGCCCGCTGTGCGTAGCTGGGCGATCACTCCGAGGGCGTCATTACGCTTTTGCTCATCGGCAACAACAACATAGACATCACAGGCAGGATTGCGCGCGAGCCAAGCTTCCATTTCGAGTAGGGCATTAGGAGTTTCTTCGATGAAGTTACGAATCACCATGTCACCCATGGCAAAACCCGTTGCAGGGAGGTCAGTAGCGCCATTGGAGAGTGTTTTTAGCAGGCCGTCATAGCGACCACCTCCAGCGACAGCACGCATGGAGCGCTTTACATCAAAGATTTCGAAAACAGCACCTGTGTAGTATGCCAAGCCTCGAACGATCGTAAGGTCGAGCTCTAGGTAGTCTCCTAGGCCTCGAGCCGTGAGATTTTCCTTAATAGCGACAAAAGCAGGAGAGGCGTTTTCAGGCTTACCTATAAACTCCTTTACTTGCTCTAGGGTGACATTGAAGCCTGCAAGCTGCTCAGCTAGAGCTTCGGGCTTGAGCTTCTCTATACGGTCAATGATCGGGAGGAACTCAGCGGGGTCGGAGATTTCGTGGGTTTCACAGAATGTTAGCCAGCTCTGGCGATCAGAAGCACGGATGATGAAGTCCTCTTTACCAAACCCAAGAGAGAGCATCGTATCTATAGATAAGGCGATGAGCTCGGCATCGGCAGCCGCATCTGACTCACCTATGATATCGGCATTGAATTGGATGAATTCACGACCACGACCTTTTTGAGGTTTCTCATAGCGGAAGCATGGCCCTATTTCAAACCACTTTAGAGGCTTGGCGTATTCACGCTGATTAGCACCTACGATACGAGCAAGTGAGGCGGTAAGCTCTGGGCGGAGCGTGATGTCGCGCTCACCTTGGTCCTGAAAGCGGAAGAGCTGAGTGGTGAGCTCGCCACCTGACTTCTTCAGGTAAAGCTCAGTAGATTCAACGATAGGGGCTTCGTATTCCACAAACCCATAGCGATGGGCAACACCTCTCCAAACAGAGAATAAGTAGTTGCGAATTGCGCAGTCGCGTGGGGTGAAATCCCTGAAACCAGGGAGTGATTGGAATCGCTTATCAGCCATGAAATTTAGGAATTGTCATGGATAGAGCTAAATATCAAGCGAAATGCTGATTAGCGGCCCAACGTATAGCAGTAAGCAGTATACAGGTTACGGCGAGTTTTTGATGGTTTACAGAAGGGGGACTTAAACAAATTGTAAAACAGGGTTGCCACCAGAGGGGGGATTTGCTATATTTTTTAGCAGGAGATTTACTGCCAATAAATCGTCTCTATAGCCTTTTTGAGATGAGTAACCCCCCTGAAAGTCTAAACCCGCTCCCAAACTAGACCTCAACAACAAAGAAGAATTTCACCTATGAGAACTATCTTTTATATAAGCCTCGTTATTTCGGCCTTATTTCTTACTAGGTCTAAGGACTTAAGAGACTCCGTTGTTTTTTCTATGGAATCCATGTTTTCGAATGTGAAAGAGCTATCTAGCGCTAGTGATCGTGCTGAGATTAGGAATGTTAATGCTGACGAGTTTGACGAGGCCGTCAGTTCGAAAAGTCGTGTTGTCATTGTTGTTTTCTACGATGAGTTTTCCACTGACGCTATGTCGAAAGCGCGCGAGTTTGAGAGCGCTGTTAGAAAATTACCTTCTGAGGTCCTTCTGTGCAAGGTCGCAACTAGTCGCAATGCCGATCTGGTGAGACGTTTAGCAATAGGTGAGGTATCATCTATGGTGAGGTTTTACCGCAATGGTTCTGTAGCTCATTCATTCAGTGGTGAAGTCACTCCTGAGCAAATCTTAAAGCTCGCCAATAGCTATGTTCAATTAGAGCGTAACGGAAATGGTGGCGGTCAAATCACGCCCCTTAATAAAAACTGGATACCATCAGGTGTAGATGAGCTAGCAATTGATGGTGGTGCATATACACCGCTATAGAACGAATCTTGGCTAGTCTTTGTCGTCGCTTTTTGCGCAAGGTCTGCCAGCCACATTCACACGATCTATATGTTAGGGCACAGTGTTAATTCTATGTTGTTGGAGATATTTCCTCGTTCATGGGAGAGGATCTTCAATTGAAGATTTGGGGGGGGGAGTTGATTATCTCACATGTTAGCCACACCTGATAGACTTTTAGACATGCCTAAATGGTCCACTTTTTTTCGTGTAGGCCAATTGCGTGTAGGAATAACCCATGTCGATCTTGAGTTAGGCTGTGAGCCTAAATATTACTCATATGGCTTTACGTTGTTTGAATAGTAAAGGCTACCAATCCGATGCATCTGCTCCTTCTCATCAAGCGTTGCGGTGTGAGTTATCTCTATTCACTTTTTACAATGTTACCATAGATTCCTCACCCTAGAGCTCTTTCAGCTCATCTCGGAAGGATTTTCTGAGGCAGAGAGCTGGTGATACGTTTCGTAGTGCAGTGTTACTACTACGATTATAAACTATTAAGATGACGCTTAGATTCTCAATCCTCACTTAGACGAAGATGTCAATGACTGGAGAGACAGAGGGGCTTATAATAGCCACTAGTATGGCCTGAAGCCGTATCGAGAGCTGAGGCGACTGGCAGCTTCCATCCAATCACATAAACAGTGATAAATACTTAAGGACAAGCAATTAAAGGAGAGGAGTCCAAGAAAAGAAATAAGAAGGACTAAAAAAAAATGGTACACCTGAAGGGAGTCGAACCCCTAACCTTCTGATTCGTAGTCAGATGCTCTATCCAATTGAGCTACAGGTGCATTTGGTGCCTTACGGCGTGCGCAGAAAAAGCCATAAAACCGAGTAAACGTCAAGTAAACGCTGTAAGAAAAGTGCATTTTTTTACAGATATAGCTGTGAGTTTTCACAAGAGTGTTGTCCTATAGGGAGTTATGGCTTTTCGGCGTTTTTGATTTATTTACAGCTTTAGGAGAAGCTCACACCTTTCGACAGCCATGAATGATCAATATTGGTCATTACTGTAGCACAATCGAACGCTACAGAGCCTCTTGGGAAGATAGACTCATCGCTGAAATAGGATGAATACACTTCGTTTACCTTGAGTAGCTGCATGTTCCAATTCTTGGTGAAGAGCTCGATGGCGTCGAGTGCGTTGTCTTGTCTCCTAATAGACCAGCCCATTTTGCCGTTTTGGAAGAATTCGGATATTTCATCGAGACTGGCAAAAGCCGATGATTCGTTTAGGAAAGAAGGTGAATTGGTCGGATTTGAGCTATCACTTAGCTCCGCATCGATCAGCATGAGTTTAGATACTGAGTGCTTATTTTTGGCAGAGCAAATCTCTACCTTGTAACGATGAGCTGACTTTTTGACATCGAAGAATGCTTGGTGATATAGTCCAGCAAAGACTCTGCCGCCTGCTAGCACATTGGTGAGTGAGCTCGTGTCGCGTCTCGGCACGAAAACGCCTTCACCCTCTGCTGATACGACCGATATTCGGTGAGCTGCATTATGGCTACTGGTGCCAAGTATAGCGGGGGCGCCCTTGGGTCTCATTTTCGACAAGCTAACCTGACATATCCCACCAATTGCGTAGCCGTTAACAAGTTTAGGCTCTAGATAAGGGGGGAGTGCTTGCTGTGCTATTTCTGGATCAATTCGGTAATTGATCAATAGTCGGTGGTCGATATTCCCGGTAACTTCTTTGATCATTAGTGGGTATTATTATGGGTTAGGCGTTGACACCAAAAAGCCATCTTAGCGTGGATGCGTAAGAAGGCTTTTGGGAAGTTAGTCATTGCAACGGGGCCTATGGGAG
>JALZUH010000077.1 GCA_023301645.1 Akkermansiaceae bacterium | reverse complement strand
TTCTCCATCGAGAAGGTTCCATCATCTGCGCGACACCCGAAGTAACCCGTGCCCACCTGAAGCATCAGCTCACCACCGTGCTGGTGGTATCGAGAAACACCGCCTTCACCTGTATTATGGAGACATTCAGCAATGCCGCAACCACGGTTGATCGCCTCTGTAGCCGCACTTCCAAGTGAGCCGTAGCTCATCGCTGAGACATTCACCGCAGAGCGTGGGCGGAACGCCTTAGCACGACCACGAGCACCACCTAGCACCTTGCCACATGGCACCGCGTGCAGCGGGTCATAGTCGGCGTGACCTGGCTTGATATCAGGGTGAGGAAAGGTGCTCTGCTTGAGAATCATGTAGTTAGCTGTATGCTCAACGTCATTATCAGTGCCGAAGCCGAAGTAGTTATTCTGCTTCTTGGCAGAGGCATACACCCAGCGTCTCTGGTCACGTGAAAAGGGGCGCTCTTCATCATTTTTGGCAACGATGTATTGCCTCAGCTCAGGGCCAATCTTCTCTAGTAAGTAGCGAAAATGCCCCAGTAGAGGGAAGTTTCTCAATATCGCATGATTACGCTGCGTGAGATCGTAGATAATAATCCCGAGAAGGATGACAAAGATCGTGGAAGAAATAGTGATGAACCAGAACATAAGATAAGTAAGATACGGAGAGTGAAAGATGTAGAGTCAATATGAGAGCTAGAAACGATGAGTCGTATGAAGTGCGGCTGCAGCTGCGTGGGAACCAGTCGCAAAACACGCCTGCAAGAGGTAGCCACCAGTAGGTGCTTCCCAGTCTATCATTTCCCCAGCAACAAAAACACCAGAAAGCTTCTTAAGCATGAAGTTTTCATCAAGCTCCTGCCACCTAATACCGCCAGCAGAAGAAATAGCCTCCTCGATAGGGCGCGGAGATACGAGCGGGATGTGGCAGCACTTCACCTCGCGGGCGAGCTGCGCACTCGATGTCCACGGCCCACGATCGGGTAAATACTTCAGCAGCGAGCAAGTCGCTGCGTCGAGCTTCCAGCGACGCCTTGCCTCACGGACGTAGTTTCGTTTCACCGCGCCCATCTTCGCCACTAGCTCCTCGTGGCTGGTATCGGGCTTAAAGTCGATCTTCACGTGTGGCTCAGCCAGTGCCTTGATGGCAGGGCCAAGTCGGTAAATGGGGCCACCCTCCAGTCCATACTTAGTGACGACGAGCTCACCTCGGCGAGCGCTCTCGCCTGCACTTAGAATGATGTTTTTGAGTGGGAGGCCTTCTGCCTCCTCGATGACGGGTGCTGGCCAAGGTGTCTGCCAGCCGCAGTTTGCGGCAGTCAGTGGGGTCGTCGCGATACCTAGCTCGCTGAGAGTGCTCAGCCAGTGACCATCTGAGCCTGTCCGTGGCCACGAGCCACCACCAAGGGCGAGAATCACCGCATCATGCTGATAGGTAACTCTCTCGTTCTGGTGCATGAAGACCAGTCCAGATTCAGTAGACGCCACTGCCCCTTCCTTCTGCGTCGCATTAGCTACATTGACCATGCCGACCCAGCAGTGTTTGGTTTTGAAGGTCACGCCCATTTCGCGCAGGCGTAGAATCCAGCGCCGTAGCAGTGGTGCGGCCTTGATACTGCCATCTACAGGCGCGGGGAATACCTTGCCACTACTTGCGACAAAGGTCTCAACACCTAAGCCCGAAGCCCACTCTCGCAGATGTTTATTATCAAAGCCTCGTAGCACGCTCTGCCACTGTTCATCAGGTAGATTCTCTCCACTATATTTAGAGAAAAACTCCGCGATATCCTCACCATTGGTGAGATTTAGCCCGCTTTTACCAGCTACTAAGAACTTCCTGCCCACTGAGGGCATCCCGTCATAGAGAGTCACCTCGGCACCTCCCGCTGCGGCGACCTCCGCTGCACGTAGCCCCGCAGGCCCGCCACCGATGATGGCTATGTTTTTTCTTACCGACATGAAGTAGCTAGTTTTAAGGGATTCTGCTTTTTATTTCCAGTAATATCACTAGAAGATGCACATGGATGATTGCAGCGTGAATTGGAGTGACTGGCAAGGTGAGATGCCTGCTACCTTGATGTTTGTCATTAAAGACGGTCAAGTGCTACTGATTAAAAAACTACGCGGCATCGGCATGGGTAAGATCAATGGCCCGGGTGGTAAGATCGATCCGGGTGAAACACCCCGCCAGTGTGTGATCAGAGAGTGCCAAGAGGAGCTCCACATCACGCCACTACAACCAGTCAAAATGGGTGAGCTATGGTTTGCCATGTCAGACATCCCCGACATTCACTGCCACGTCTACACGGCAACCGCATTCGATGGTGAGCCGACTGCCACCGATGAAGCCATCCCTATCTGGACAGCCATTGCTGATATCCCGTGGGACAAGATGTGGGAAGATGATGCCTACTGGCTACCCCAGATGATCGAGGGCAGGAAGTTCTTAGGTAAATTCTCCTTCGAGGGTGAAAAACTCCTCTGTAGTGACGTCACCTTCGATGACTCAGCCAAGTCGGGCTGGATGCTACAGGAAGATGACGACTCCTAAAAAAAATGAGCTCATTGGATCAATGAGCTCATAAGTAAAGTCAGATACTACCTTAGTTAAGCTTTAGCTTCTTGAGCTTAGGCGTGATGACCGCTCTGCAGTATGGGTTCTTCGAGCCATTGAGCTTATAGTAGTCTTGGTGCGTGACCTCTGCTGCGTAGAACTTCGAAGCCTCTGTTACCTCAGTAACGATAGGTGACTTGAAGCTCTCTTGCGCTGACTTGATCGACGCGATCGTTGCCTGCTTCTGCTCTTCTGAGTGGTAGTAAACAGCAGAGCGATACTGCGTGCCTACATCTGCACCCTGACGATTAAGCTGCGTCGGATCATGGAGTCTCCAGAACCAGTCGAGGAGTGTTTCGTAGGAAATCTTCTCAGGATCGTAGACGACCTGCACTGCCTCAGCGTGGCCAGTAACATCGAGACAAACAGCACGGTAAGTAGGATCTTCTACATGACCACCAATGTAGCCAGATACCGCTGAGTGCACGCCATCAAGACGCTGGTAAACAGCCTCTACACACCAGAAGCAACCTGCCGCAAAGGTGGCAACTTCATGGTTTTCAGGCACAGCAGGCATATCGGCAGGTGTTTGATCTTTCATCGTTTCTTCAGAGTGCACGGTTTGCATATTAAGAGAGTAAAGCAGCGTGAGTGCCACGAGGCATAAAGGTAGTGTGATAGCAAATAGTCGGCTCATAGTATTCATAGTGTTGGTTTTAGTAAGAGTGGACTATGAGCACATTATTCCAATAATCTGCTTATTAAGCCACATTAACCCGCATTCAGTGCTACTGCACTTCATTGTATC
>JALZUH010000076.1 GCA_023301645.1 Akkermansiaceae bacterium | reverse complement strand
GGGAATGGTGGTTGGGCGAATTTGAAGTCGACCATTTGGCGCTCCATATCGACACGGGTCACGTGACACTTATACTGTTGTCCGATGGTGAAGACTTTTTTCTCTAGTAGATCATTGTTTTTGGCAGATCGCTCTCATCTTGGAGCAATGTATTAGCTAAGTTGAACTATTGAACAGATGGATGTGTTGTTGTAATGTGCACTTAGTTATTGAGTAAGGGTCCGATATCCGAATTATTGATATTGCTGAGTCGTAAATGAGAGTGGTATACAAGTAGCTGTTGAATAATAATGAACATACGGAGTTATAAAAAGGTAGCGGCTAGATCTAGCTCTAGTTTGCTACTTGGTGTGGTAGTGTTACTATGGGCCTATTTCTTAGTTGCTGGATATAGACAGGCGCCAGAGCCTAGTGAGCACAGTTTCGCATTGTTACGTGAGGCTGATGTAGCCATTCGGGTCTCACGCACTTTGGAGCATAAATCTGAAGTGACTAAATTTCTTTGTAACTATAAACCTCAAGAGGAAATAATAGAAGAGCTTCTAGGAGAATTAGAGAATAGCGATGATCAAAACTTACTAGATGAAGATGCTCTACGGGCTTATGATTTTCTTACCGTTTTGCATACCGGCAATATTAGCAAAGTGGATCGTCAAGCCCTCGTGAAAAGCGCTGAGCAATGGCATCTGTGGGCGTGGGAAGCAGATGTTCTTAGATTATTTGAAGAGCGAGATGTCGATATAGAGGCAGCCTTGGAGTATGACCATGGAGACGACGCCTCTGTATATAACCTGTATCTCATAGCTCCCTATTTAGGATACGGTTTCTTGCTCATTGGGATTCCGTTTATACGAGATGCTTTGGGAACATTTAAAGCGTTACCAAGGGCTAACCCCCGCCGACTTGTTGCTCAATGGAACTGGAAGTTACTGTTAACGATCATTTTAGGAGTCGGGCTAGTAGACACATGGATTCCCACCATTGCCTATTTACTGCCAGAGCTAATATGGAGCTTGGCGCCGAACTTTCTTGAAATACTAGTAGATGGGACATGGCGTTTTATTATCCCTGCTATTCTCATTGCTACTTTTTTTACTAAGTGGAGGCACGCGATTCCATTATTAGGCTTGGATAGACTGCCACATTTAAAGCCCGTGCTAGGGATGATCAGTATTGTCTTAATCTATGATGAGATTCTCTTTCGCAGCTTTGATGCATTCGATGGAATCTCTTGGGCAACGGTAGTAAGTAGAGAAGATGGTATGAGCGGACTAGTATACGCATTGCTATCGGGCGTAGTATTCGCCCCTATAGCGGAGGAGGTTATCTATCGCGGTTTTCTCTACAGAGGGTTATGCAATCGATTTTCTTATCGATGGGCATTTGCGCTCTCAACGTTGTTCTTCGTAATGATTCACTATTACGGATGGTATGGGAGTCTTTCTGTGGCTGCCTTTTCCATAGCAGCTCTGCCTCTGTATATGGCGACTGGCTCACTGTGGACTCCGATCATTTATCACGCTTTATCTAACTTGCTGATAACAGCCTCCTACTGGCCAGTGTATCATGGGTTTTACTCATTATAGAGCTTTAGCCTACTGCGAAAGGCTTTTGGCTAGCTCGATACACTGGGCGCGATGCTCGTCGAGAATTTGGCGATATTTGGGGCTATCTGCTACGTTGTTGTGCTCTTCTGGGTCGGCAGCGAGGTCGAATAGCTGCTCATAGATGGGTTGCTCACCTTCGATACCGTTGGGTAGGTATTGGTTACGGTCATTGTCCTTACTGTAGTAACGAATGTATTTATAGTTCTTGCTTCTGACCGCATCCTGTCTCGGGTAACCTTGATCGGTGAAGAGGTTCTCGAGAAAGACAGACTTTCTCCAGTTAGGATCAATAGTGCTCTGTGGGTTATTGATAAGAGGTAGCATGCTCACGCCCTGGTAGCTAGAGGGGACAGAGAGGCCACACATGGCGAGGATTGTAGCTGGGATGTCCTGTCCGACTACGAGCTCTTCACGGGTGGTGTTACGCTGACTTTCCTCGAAATATGGTGAGTAAACAATAAGCGGCGCACGGACAGATTCCTCATAAAGCATGGTTTTACCTCCAATGCCGTGCTCACCGTAGAGTAAGCCATTATCTGAGTAGAAGACGATGATCGTATTTTTAGCTTCATCTATCTTAGCCAGAAAATTGCGAAGATTGGCGACGAATTGGTCGATACCGTGGACAGCTCGGGCAGTGTTGACCTTGGCATTTATGAGTGATTTTCGGTTGAACTTATAATAGTTCATGAGCTCATCCCTTGTGAGAATGTTCTCTGGTAGCTTAACGGGCTTATCGAAGCCATCGGGAAGGCTGATTGTTTCGGCTGCATTCTGATACTTCGTGGAGTAAAAGTCGGGATCACCTACTTCAGAGCCCATACCACCAAGGCTGGCTTGGTGAGGAAGGTTGAAGTTTACCCAGATGCAGAAGGGTTTTTCGGGGTCACGCTTGTCGAGCATGCCATCGAGAGAAGGGTCTGCATTTTCATAGAAGTAATCGTATTGCTGAGTGGGGCTGAGATAGGCGGAGCATGCTTCTAGGAAACCTTCAATCTGTGAGGTGTTTTTTAGATTAGAGAATGTTTTAGATTTCTTGCCGGGGTGAAAGCCGAGGTGACCATCTTTGAAATAGCTAAAGTCGATTTCCTTACTGAGTGGTGTGCTACGGCGATTAACGATTTTTGTGTGGTGCTTGCCAATGAAGGCTGTGGAGTAGCCAGCCTTCTTCATCTGCATTTGGAAGCTATTAGAAAACGTCTCTTGGTCGATGAAGTTATTGGATACGCTGGTGAAGCCGATTTGATTTTTGCGCTCCCACTGTCCAGTGAAAATATTGGCTCTGCTGGGGCCACATATCGGGCTTGTGACTAGTGCGTTGGAGAAATACACGCCTTCTGCAGCTAGTTGATCGATATTGGGTGTTAGCGGGATTGTTGACCCATTCAGACTAAGGGAGTCATGGCGTAGATCGTCTGCCAGTATGAAGATAACATTTGGTCGAGTCGCTTGAGTAGACTGACCCTGCTGAGATGGAGTGTTTTGCTGAGCGTAGCTAGTAGTGCTGAGGTTGAGTGCGGCTAGTAAGCCGATTCCGAAGAGAGCCCAGCTGGTGGGGTGATTAATGAGCATAGTAGTCTGTATGATGAAATAGTTAGTGGCTGAAATAGATTATTTCTTAAAGTAAAATGAGTGGCCTGGTAGGCGGCGTGTCTTGTCACTGAGGCCGAAGAGATTACGATTCTCCTCAGTGACCTTGATGGGCTTTATGGCGAGCTCTTGCGGCTCAAGTGGCGCAGGGCTGAGCGTTGCCGTTTCACCCTTTTTCAAGTCAATGTGGTAGAAGCCTAGCTCGGTTTCGTGAACCTTAGAAGGATCCGCTTTTTTGCCATTAATGGCGATATAAGGGTTATCGATGTCGACCATGACTTCGCAGCGTGAGCCGATGAGGCTTTCGACCGTGACAAATTGCGTCCTTCCTCCTGCCTTCTTCGCCGAGACAAGAAATGCACCTTGGGTTCTGAATTTATCAAATGCTACATCCTTCCAGAGCTCAGGCGTTCCGTGAAACACGCGAATTTTGCCACCCCAGCTCTGCAGTAACATGTCGTGGACACTCGTAGCAAATGAGAGCGGGCTCTCTATGACAGGATTGCCCTCAGCATACATGGTAGTGGGTGAAACATTGCGATGCTTGATCAGGAAGTTCAGATAGTAGTAGGCCTTCTCCTTTGCACCGAGGCAGGCATACATCGATGCTGCACCAGTTGCGGTGTAGCCAGTGACAGCCATTGCGGAGTCCTTCTGCACACCATTGATGGTGACATCAAGCCAGTGATCGAGGGTTTTACGCAACATGGCAGCATCCTCCTTCTTTTCCGGTGTGATGACGGCTAGCGGATAGAAGGGCAGTAGGTGTGAGTAGTGGCGGTGAGGCTTATCGAAAGGAATGTCCTTACCGATACGCAGTCCATTCTCATCGATTTGGAAGTCGACTAAGTGATCGACAATGGTCTGCCACTCCTCAGTGAGCGGGTCGCCTATCTGGTGCTCTGCATCGATAGCAAGGAGTGTCTCACAGCTCCAGCGAAGTAGTGCAATGGAGAAGTTAATGTCCTGCCCACGCCCTCCAGGATACTCAGGAGACCAGCTTTTTTTGATATGGATAGTGCCGTCATCAGATGGCACGGGATTATCTTTGAGGAAGTGGCGGTAGGCATTGACCGTGTCCTTGAGTAGCGGAAAGAGGCCATCGCGCATGCGCTGCCTGTCACCGACAAATTCACAATGGAGCCAGTAATTATTAAGCACCCACAGTAGCATGTCTGGCACGACAGCACCATTGTGCGCGTCAAGATCTTGTGGGAAAAGTGTGGCAATCGACATGCTATCCTTCCAGTGCTCTGGCACGTTGTTGGATAGATTTTTAGCATATTTATCGAGGTTGTTGGCGAGGGACTCTCCGACACTCATACGGTTGGAGGTGAGGTGTGTCCAGTATTGGAGCTGCACATTGAGGTCACCCCATACCATAGGCCAGAAGGTTTTATGATACCATGGCCCCATAAGGTCGAGGATGGGGCCATTCTCTCGCATAGCAGATCCCAACTTATACATTTGAATCCAGTAGAACGCCTCTTTCTCGGGGTCATTGATGGTAAGGAAGCTCTGCGGGTAGTATTCATGCCACCACTGATTGTGAGTGGAAAAGAAAGTGTTTTTAGCCAGCATGTCCTGCCCCTTGGCAATATTTGCCACCACCTTTTGAGTGCTGTTTTTCTCAGGATAGCTGTGGTGCACACTCGCAAGCATGATCTGCTTGCCGGCTCTTTCGCCTGTGAGTTCCCAGCCTGTGGTCGTCTCTCCACGGTGATCTACTAACGACTGGAAGCATAGATTTACATTGGCCTGCTGGGATAATACTGGCTCAGGAGCTAGCTCATAGGGAGCACTTCTCATGTGATCCCACATGCCACCTTTGGGGCCTCTGCCAGTTTTGAGTGTCTG
>JALZUH010000075.1 GCA_023301645.1 Akkermansiaceae bacterium | reverse complement strand
ACGCGGCCCAACGTCATGAGAAAAAAGGATCGCCATAAGCTTCAATCAACGCTTCCGCGCGCATGAGGTCTTCCTGTGTATCGATGCCTGGGGATGAAATCTGCGGGGGTGCGACTTTGACAATCGCGATGCTCAACCCATTCTCTAACGCTCTCAATTGTTCCAAACCTTCCAGTTTTTCGAAATGTGACTGAGGCAGCTGCGTGAACCGCTCCAAGGCGTTCCGCGTAAACCCGTAAAGGCCGACATGCCGCAAGACGGGGGAGTGTGTATCCGTCCCTCGCAAGCTTTGTTCCTTGCGAATGGCCGGGATGATATTCTTGGAAAACCAGACTGCACGGCCATGGGTTTCAATCACTGTCGTCCCAGAAAACGGTGTCGTCTTTTTTGCGTCTCTCAACTCATCGAGAGCTTTCCAATCGAGTTGAATGGCGGGCGTCGCAATATCAACATCACCTTCAACGAGCCGCACCATCATAGCATCCACATGCGCAGGGTCAGTAAAGGGCGCATCACCCTGCAAGTTCAAAATAACATTGGCATCGGGATTAAATATATTCGCCGCCGCCAAGGCTCTGTCGCTGCCGGATGGCAAATCAGCATCCGTCATAACAACAGGCAAATCGAACTGACGACAATGCGCGGCTATATCTGCGTGATCCGTAGCAACCACATAATCGGCCGTGCTCAGTTTTGCAGCAATCTGCGCCGTGCGCCTAATCATGCTGACGCCGGCAATCTCTGCCAACGGCTTTCCGGGAAACCGCTTCGATGCCATGCGCGCCGGTATGACGATTAGCGGCTTAGACATTTCCGGTGGCCAACAGTGTTTTCAGGTCTAGCAAACCCACGATGCGCGCGCCGTCCACGACAAAGGCATTCCCAATTTTGCGTTGCGAAAATGCGGCAACAGCTTCTTTCATCCGCATATCAATGGGCAGGGTGAAAGGGTTTGACGTCATAATGTCAGACGCCGTTTTTTGCATGATGTCATCGCTCATAGCGCGGCGTAAATCGCCGTCGGTGACTATTCCGACCAAGGCCTCATTCGCTGTGACGCCAACGCAGCCTTTGCCGCCGCTTGTCATCGCCAAGATGAGGTCAGGCATCGCTGTGTCTTTGCGAATGAGGGGGAGGTGTTCGGGTTGCGCAGCTAGATAATCGCCAAGCCTTTGCAATCCAAATCCAAGTTTACCAGCAGGGTGTCTTTCGCCAAATTCTTCAGCGGTAAAACCGCGCGCTTCCATGACGGCAACACAGAGCGCATCACCGAGTGCCAAGGTCAGAGTCGTGGATGTCGTCGGGGCGAGGTTGTTTGGACAGGCCTCAGCAGCATCAGGCAATATGAGCGCAATATCAGCGGTCGCCGCCAAGGTTGATTTGGCCGCGCCAGTGATCGCTAAGGTGAAATTTCCTGAGCTCTTCGCATATGCAATGACGCCGTTCACTTCGCTACTCTCGCCGCTATTCGACAAGCCAAGAACAATTGATTCTGGACGTATCATGCCCAAATCACCATGCGCCGCTTCGGATGGATGTAAGAAGAAAGCTGGCGTGCCGGTCGAGGCAAAACTCGCGGCAATCTTGCGTCCGATGTGTCCTGACTTTCCGAGGCCAACAACGATCAAATGACCTGTGCCTGCAAGGATAGCCTGAACCGATTTTTCAAAGTCTGAACCGAGTGAAGCTTCAAGTGCGCGTAAGCCTTCAGCCTCGCGGCGGATAACGTCACGGCCAATGGTCAAACTGTCTCGATTAAGTGTCATAGAGAGGACTTAGCGGTGTGCGGCGCGTGTGTCACGTAGAGAGCGCGCTTCTGTCACGACATAGAACAAGGCATAGGGATGCGTCTGCAAACCCCGTTGAAACTATGGTTTCAACATGAATGAGGGATTGCCGAAGCTTCAAATAAAGCAGGACATGCCCGCAGAGTTGATCTTCCTGACGGAATACCGGCAGGAAAGTTAGTTTTGTTTTACAGAAAGACCGCAGCGCTGGTTGTAAGGCAGCACTACAAACTCTGCGGCAATGGTTTTTGAAGAAACGGCCAGTCATAAACCCCAGAGTTAGCCCACTTGGAACTACTGGTCGGCTCTCGTTCCTAAAGTCCCGGCACAATCTAACGTGTCACCGCCAGATGCTCAGACCCACTGTCTCTCAAACCGGTCAATGCAATTTATCAAAGATAAAATGCAAAGTGTTCAATTTGTTTTGAGCAAAATGAACAAGGTGACGTCTACCTGTCCAGTGCTTGAAAGAACCTGACCAATATAACACAGCTTTGGAAATCGAGGATTATGTTTCTGTATTTGATGAATAGAAGCGTCTGAGGCACTGAAATATATAGATTATTCTGGGGATGGGAGATTTTGAAAACATTGATGAAGGCAGTCTAGTCTATAGATATATCAACGTAATGGCGAATATCACTATAGCTTATTTCTCATAATCATCATTATGCGATTATCTGGAAAGTGTTTATCACGCTATTGTTAGGGGTATTACCCCGCGTTTACCGTACCCGTTATTACCCTTTTAACCCTGCGCCGACTAGGGTTGTGTGATGGGATTGAGGGCATCATCGGTTGATTGCGAAAACGCCTGTAAGGCTCTTGCACAGCAATTGCGGGATGAGGCTGAAGCATGGGATAAGCGCGCCGCTGATATCGTTAAAAACAAAGCCTTGAAAGCCAAGCGTATGCAACTCCCCATTGCCGTCAGAATTGCCAAACGCGCCGTTCACTTTAATCATTACGGCATGGACGCTATTCAATACTGTATTGAACAAAGTAGGCTGCACCACGCCAATATAGATCAGGTTCAACAGCTTTTTAGCCAATATCTCAAAGCATCGGAATCCGATAAACGGCTTAGACGTAATCGCCATATCCTTTACATGGTCCAAAATACTGATTTAAGCTATGTTCAAATAGGTCTAAAATTCTCACTCACATCAGGCCAAATCTCAAAAATCATAACTGGCTTGCGCCGCGCCGACGCGCAAATAGTTGAACCTAAACCCCGCCCTTTACCCGTCAAACGGTCCCGCCCTACTCTGCCCTCCAGGGCGAAGATTGATATTGCGATAAGCCGCGCCGCCGCCTACTACGCCAACGCATAAAAAAACCCGCCACACTTTCGCGTAACGGGTTTCTTTCATCACGTAAGGAGCCGTGATTAAGAAAAGATATTAGGGTTTGACTGAATAAAATTATCTACCTGTGAGGCTAGTTTTTTCTGCTCGATAACCCTTTTCGTGATGAATGCCGTTATTACCGCCGTGCCGGTAATCGCTGCAACTTTTACAATCGTCTTTTTCATGGTTATCTCTTTGGTTTGAATTGGCCTTTTTTCGGCCCTGTCTTGTAACGTGGGCGCTTTTTAGCCGCCGCTGATAGCCTTCGCCGCTGCGCAGCACTAAGAGTGCTCTTTTTTGAGCTCTTACGCTTGGGGGACGTTTTGAAGCTAATACGCTTGCCGTTTTTTGTTTTGAATGTCGCCATGTCTAGTCTCTCTCTAATGGATTTGTAATCAAAAACTCGCACGGCTCATTATGACGCCTTGCAATTTCACATCTAAGCGCCGCATCATTGGCTAAGAGTGCAGCCCGCACATCTCGCGCCTTCATATGTCTATTCGCATTATCAGTACTCACTTCTGTGTTGTTTTTTGAGCGTTCCACCGCGTCCGCAAATTCCCCAAACATTGTACCCGTCCAAAGAATTAAGGCCGCAAAGCCGCCAACTAAAGCGCTTGAAATAGCCTTTTGAATGCCGCTGAATGTAAAGCTTACCTTTACGTCGCCCTCATCTGTCACTCTTGCACCCAGCATTACAACGGCCCGCCCATTGGCACATGTTTATAATTTGGCGCTCTGTCACCGAACCACCACAGCGTTGACGCCGACGCGCAAAAAACAACACTTTCGCCAATTATCAAACGCAATTCATTTGGTGCTAGACTGTAAATAAATGAGACAATAACCCACAACAAAAAGCTCATCACTGGACGCGTTGCGCCTTTTAGGTTTTCTACCCAAATAGACCCTTTGAAGTTTTGGGCTTCAACCGCCGCCGTAGCATGTGAGGCAGTTAAGCCTTCCCAACTACCGCGCTCTCTCGTTACCATCACTTCACGCTCGGTCTCGGCTTGCATTGCCTCTATATTTAAGGCGTGTAACTTCACTTCGTGCTCATGCCTTCTATTGTCTTTTGCCGTTTCGATTTCAGCCATAGACAACGCGTGAGCATTTGCGGTTTTTGTCTCTTTATGCTTCATGAAACGATTAACCCCAGACCCAACTAGGCCCAAAATACCACCACCGCCGCCCGCGACTAAAAACCCGCCAATCTCGCTAACTATACCCATTTTGACTTTGCTCCACTGCCGAACCAATGACGCTTGCGCCCCATGTCCACATGTAAAAAATTCTGGTAATAACCAAGGCCTGTAAAGCCTTCATTTCTCGCAATCCTTGCAAGGTTAACCCGGTCATGCCCGCGCAAATCTAGATCGACCGCAAGCCTTAAGTGTTGGGATAAAGGCGCGCCGCCTATCCGTGCATTATGAAGCGCGCACCTATGCCCTGACATTAAACGGACTGGACGCCCTACCCGCTCTCGCAAGCCTTGCAGCGCGTCCAAAAATTCAGGCCAATAATATTGCTCTCCGCAATGCTTACAGGCCAATTCGTCAGGCGTGAAATTTGCCCACGGCCATTCATTCCTCTTGAATGTATATGACGCGGGCAAAATCATTTTTAGCCCG
>JALZUH010000074.1 GCA_023301645.1 Akkermansiaceae bacterium | reverse complement strand
AGGTAGAGCAGCTTCACTTCACCTCGCTCGATCTCAGCCAGTGTCTCCTCACACTCCTCCTCAGTGCTCGTAGAGTCTAGTCTACGTGCTGATATGCCCTTCGTAATGAGTCCATCTACCTGATCGCGCATCAGGGCGATGAGTGGCGACACTACGACACACAGTCCGTTGAGAGCTAGCGCGGGCAGCTGATAGCAGAGAGACTTACCACCACCTGTGGGTAATATGGCTAGGGTATTAACCCCAGCAAGCACCCGTGAGATCACCTCATCCTGACCAGCACGTAGGGACTGATGCCCGAAGTGCTGAAGAAGTAGCTGGTCAATGGATGCGCTCACGGTAGTGAGCTAGCTATAGGTAGGATCGACACTATCAGCAAGCATGTCCTGTGAAAATGGTGACTAGTGTCAGATATACACTGAGCTCCTCGTCTTCATCGAGCCTATGTCTATCAAACAAACAAGACCTTGAACATAACGCTCAAGGTCTTGGTTAAAATCTACAAGTATTGAAACTTGTTGGCTATCAAAGCGCTCTACTTTTGCTTCTTAGCGAGCTCTTCGTCACTGCGGCTTGTTGCCCATTTGTAGTATTCACTAGCACTGATGACTTCCATTGAGCCTTTCATGTTAGCGTGTGCTTCACCACAGAGCTGAGCACATACGACGTATGTTTCCATCTCTCTAGTAGGTCTGAACCACATTGGGATTTCTTTACCCGGGATACAGTCCTGCTGGATACGCATAGGAACGATAGCGAAGTTGTGGATCACGTCCTTTGATGTCACCTGAAGGATCGAGTCACGACCTACTGGAAGGCGGAGTATCGATGTAGAGATGAAGTCGTCGTCACCATTAGTATCGAGTGGGTCGATGCCGAGAGAGTTAGAGCCTGTAATGAGGGCACTGTCTGTGCGGCCGAAGACGCCATCATTACCGGGGTAGTGATAAGTCCATGCATACTGCTGACCGACAACGCGCACACGTGGTGCATCTGCGTCATCACCTACAACACGCTCGAAGGTGTCTGTTCTCTCTGCCCATAGCGGGAAGGCGAAACCAAGAAGGAACACTGCCTCGACGATAACGACACCGATTTCTAGGTGAGTAGAAACGTGGTTCTTCACACCTGAGTAAGATGCTTTTGGGTGACGCTTTGCAGAGAACTTGTAAAGCGCGATGAGGAAGTAGGTCGTCCATCCTACGAAGAGGACGAGCATGAGCCAGTGAATGACAGAGTTTAATTGATCAACGTTACCGCCGTGGAGCGAGTAGTTTTCGCCAAGACCTAAAGCTTCTGGAATAGACATAATAAGATAAGTGATTGTTTGGAAAAGTAATTAAGAGAGCAGCGGTGACTTCTAGTCACAGAGTGCTGGGTCAAGATTCTCACGTTCACGCTTCGCCATGCGAGCGATGAAGAAAATGATGACTGACAACATCGGGATAATGATAAGAAGCATCACCAGCATCGCATAGCCAGCGGCTACTGAGTCTAGGTGATCCTTACCAGTGCCCATACATACTGAGCAAGCCAGATTGTTTAGTGTTGTAAGCATAATTGTCGTAGTGATGTGAGTGTGAGAGAATGTGAATGTAGAGGCCGTAGCAACTACTCTAGAGTGATAGCTCCTTCGCCTTACGCTGGAATGAAACGCCGTAGATAGGAAGTATCACTGCTGCAAGTGCACAGGTGCCACCGAAGATCTGCATACCAAGTGTCGGAGAGAGCTGAAAGACGAGCGCCCACAGTGCTACAAACACACAGAGGAGTGTCGCAATAGTAATGAAGAGTAGATGAAAGCCTTTGAGTGACATGGTAGGTGATCAGGATTAGTGTTTCTTGCCGAAGAAGTCTAGATACTGGATAGGGTCTTCAAATGCGAGGTATGTGATCGCATACATTGCTACAGCGAAGAAGATCGCCATACCAAAGAAGAGATAAATCATCTTCTTCTCGTGATTGAGGTGCATGAAGATAAATCCTACGAGACTAGCTTTGAATGTAGCAATCGCTAATCCAATGATGGCATCGGCAGCATCGAATCCACGCTCGTTCACGTCGAAAATTTCTAACTTAGCAACGAGCACGGTGAGCACAGTGCAGAAGAGTAGAGTAATGAAGACAGCCGTGTAAGTCTTACAGGCTTTCTTGATAGCTTCAGGAGAGTCAGCCATGGTTAATTATATGATAGATGGTGTTTGAATAAGGTAAACGGTATCTCGATTACATCAAGTAAAGGAGTGGGAAAAGGAAGATCCATACGAGGTCAACGAAGTGCCAGAATAATCCACCAACCTCTACGCGGTTAGCGAGCCACTCAGGCTTGGTCTCATACATCTTACGACCACGGAAGAGGTAGTAACCTAGCACGAGTGCACCTGCGATGACGTGGAGTCCGTGTAGACCTGTAATCGTGAAGTATGTCGCGTAGTAAGTATTCCAACGTGGAGTGAAGAGTGACTCGAAACGAACACGCTCACGAGGAACGGTCACCTTCGGGTAGTGAACACTGTAGTGATTAGCTCCGAAGAATCCATCTGTGTCACCCTTAAAGAGTGCTGCAATGCCGTCGTAGTCGAGAGCTTTGAGCTCTGCGATGTCGACATCTTGGATACCTGCAATCTGCTTCCAGCCGAGGCGGTATAGGTCTAGCTCTGTAGGCTCATGGCCCTTGTCCTCTTCTTCAAGCTTCTCTTTGAGCTTCTCGATGATGACAGCCTGCTTATCCCATAGTGAGCGGATCGCTTTGTCCTTGAGAATCCATGATTTGTTAATTGCCTCAACAGGATCAATGTTTCTCTTCTCAGCCTCCATCACAGTGTGGCGGAAGTCGATACCGTCGACGGCGAGGATCATTGAGCTATCTCCTGATACGCCAGTGATGACGGTCTGGTCTTTTAGCTTGAGGCTTGTTTCAGCACCTTTCTTAGCATTGCTAGGGCGACCCCAGTATGGATCGACGCTGATGTCTGCGTGCCCGCCTGCTGGTTCAAAGGTAAGGAGCGGTGTAGCTGACAGGTAGTCGTCTTTCTTCTCACCCTTGTAGAAGGCAACCTTCTCGGAGAGTAGTGACTTCACTTCAGCTGCGTAGTATGGCTTGCCAGGAAGTGCCTGTTTGACGTCTTTCCAAGCTTGCTTGTTTGCCCAGATATTGAGCTCACTGTTCACAGCGATGGCATGCAAGAAGTCGACTTCTGCTGCATCGAGTAGTTCTTTAGAAATGGCTGTTCCCTTAGCGTGAGTAGTGCCATTGGAGAGCACTAGCTCATTGGCTAGAGTGAAACTGCCTTTTTCATACTGAGGCCCCATGGTCTCGTAATATTTGTCATCGAGGCGATTAACGTCGATCTGCACTGATGTAGCGGATACATTGAAATTCTTCTTGGGACCCTTCTTATGTGAGTCTTCTGACTCACCGTGTTCATCCTTATCGCTATGTGCATCATGGTCACCTTTTGCTACCTGTGGGTAGGCGTGGCCTTCGATAACGGTGAAGTCATTAAAGCGGATCGCTTGGTGAGAGAACTTTGCCTTATACTCACCAGCCTTGAGCCCCATGAATATGGCAGCACAGATGAGTGTGATGGACATATACATTTGGAACTTTTTCCAGTTACGCAGCTTCAGCGCAACCCAAGCAAACACGACTGTCACTGATGAACCAATGAGGATGAAGGTGTTTACAAGACCAGGCAACACAGGAAGTGTGCGCTCTGGCCACGGGTAATCTGCATAGATACGAAGGAAGATGTAGCCCGAAAATAGACCACCAAATAGCATGACCTCAGAGGCGAGGAAGAGCCAGATACCAATCTTCGAGTTATTCAGTCCGGTGTCTTTCCGGGGTTCTATAACGTAGGGAATTTCCATGGGAAAAGTATTCTAAATGTAAGTGTTTAAATGTTTAGTAGATCAATGCTAGAGGCAGCTTATCCTTTTTCTTTCTTTTCAACAGGCTTCTTCCACTGTGGGTAGAAGTCTTCTTCAATCTCAGGACGAGCAAACTCGTAAGATCCGCGGTAAGCCACTGGCTCGACGATGAAGTTACCATGTCCCGGAGGCGTTGGTGTAGCCCACTCTAGTGAACATGCGTCCCATGGGTTATCACTTTCGACCTTCTTACCATATTTCCATGAAGTAAGAACATTGATGATGAATGGAATCTGAGCAAGGCATAGTAACCATGCTGACCATGACATGAGCACATTAAGTTCAAGGTATTGCTCAACCGCTTTGCCGAATACGTTCACACTCTCAGGATCTCCTGTGAGGTAGGCGTCACCACCATTATACCAACGGCGGTGGAATCCTGCCATGCCCTGAATAAGCATTGGGAAGAAGAGTGTATTCATCAGGATAAGTGATGGCCAGAAGTGCAGGTGGTTAAGCTTTCTGCCCATGAAGCGACCTGTCATCTTAGGATACCAGTGATGGATACCCGCGAAGAAGCCGAACAAGATACCCGGCGCAACTACATAGTGGAAGTGACCAATAACGTAGTATGTATCGTGGAGGTGAAGGTCAACGAGGTTGAAAGCTAGTGGTAGACCTGTAAGGCCACCAATACCGAACATTGGAAGGAATGCGCATGCCCAGATCATCGGTGTGCTAAATCTGATAGAACCACCCCAGAGTGAGATGAGCAAACAGGTAAGAAGAATCACTGATGGAATGGAAATCAACGCTGTAGTCGTCTGGAAGAAGGTAGAAACCGCTGGTCCCATACCTGTCATATACATGTGGTGAGCCCACACGATGAAGGAAAGGAAGCCGAGCACAAGCACACCGTAGA
>JALZUH010000073.1 GCA_023301645.1 Akkermansiaceae bacterium | reverse complement strand
AAGAATTTCTCAACAGTGCGCTTCTCATCGAGTGTGCGCTCAAGCATCAACCAGTAGTCGTGACATGTCCAAAGCAGCTCACCTGTGAAGCCTAGTTTACCTGACGGGAATGGGCTGATAAATGTCTGTGGCACGATCGTTGACATACCTGCGCATTGATCACCGTATTGCTTCGGCATATTTGCCACGAGAGTTGGCAGCTTTTCATCGAGCTTGGTGAAGAGGCTTTCTGCCACTTCGAATCGATTCGCCGTAGAGAGAAACCAGTATGAGAGCTGCGTATTGAGGTTAAACCAGCCGTTTGCCCATGCTGACTCCTCGACCATCCATGGCCCCATCGTGTCCATAAAGGCTCTGCCCTTGCGAGCACCTGCGCCAAATTTATAAACCTGAATCCAGTAAAAACTCTCCATACGAGTGTCATCTAGACTAATAAAACTCTTCGGATAATACTGATGCCACCAGACTCGGTGTCTCTCGACCATGCTTGCTGTTGTTTCGCCTTCTACTTGCTTCAGATGGGCTAGCGCGTCAGCTGTAGCGGTTTGCTTAGGAAAGCTATGTTCGATAGAAACACGTAATGCTTGGCTTCCGTTTGCTCCATGTTTGATACTCCATACAGTCCCAGTTTCGCCACCTGATTCTAGCAACTGTCGGCAGGTATGGTAATCACCAGTTTTGCCAATAACAGGGTCTGGATTATAGGCGTAGGGAGATGATGCCCATGACCTACGTGAGGAGTGAGCTTTATCACCAAGAGCTTTGACATTTTTCTCAGCCTGTAGTCGTGCTGGAGCGATTGCCTTTAGTGGCACGAATTCTAGCCTCATGTCCTTCTCATCAGCGGATGGTGTGCAGTCATACATGATCACCATATCATCACTGTGCACGATACCTCGAAGGTCAATATCACCTTGATCAGTAGTTACCTTCATGCGTGCTTCTGCTTGATAGAGGTCTAGCCTTCCGGTGAGAGATGTAATCTTCCCGACCGTGTGCAGAACAAAGTAACCATTCGGCAAACGTGACTGTGAGATAAAGGGAGGTCCTCCCTTCTTATGATCCTCTACGTCGGCTCGACCGAGACTAATTCTTACTCTACGCTCATCGAGCTGATGAATCATCGAGCCTAACATGCCGTTACCTAGAAAAGGGCCATCATGCCAGGCCTTCGGCGACTCTGTCCAGATGAGGTCATGGCGATCTAAAAACTTCGCCCAGTCGATATTTGACTCTACAGCCGCTTTCACAGGCGCCGTTATCATCAGAAATAAAGAGAGGAGAGATACAGTTAACAATACTTTCATAACTGCAAATAATACGTAGGGTAATGCTTTAACTATTCAATCATTTATACGTTTAAAATCTAGCTTTTCACATCCACAAAAAAAGCCCGATACTACGTAATGTAGTATCGGGCTTGTAAGTTTATTAAACAGCTACTTAGGCAGTTGCTTCATCTGAGTCGTTCAGAGCAGCTGCTTCTGGAGATAAGCCTGCCTGAAGTGGTGCTTCTGGCTCTGGCTCTGGTTTAGTGTCTTCTACTGGCTCTTCGACAATTGGCTCTGGCTCTTCAACAGTGAACTCAATCTGAGTATCACGATGCTGATGGAATCCAGTTCCTGCAGGAATGAGGTGACCCATGATCACGTTTTCCTTAAAGCCACGAAGATAGTCAACACGACCCACTGTGGAAGCATCGGTAAGAACACGGGTAGTGTCCTGGAAGGATGCAGCTGAGATGAATGACTCCGTCTCAAGTGATGCCTTTGTGATACCTAGTAGCACTGGCTCAGATTCAGCTGGCTTACCACCATTGGCAATGACTTCCTCATTGGCCTTCTTGAAGGTGGTGCGGTCGACTTGGTCTCCCCAAAGGAATTCCGTATCACCTGGCTCAGTGATCTTAAGCTTACGTAGCATCTGGCGGATAACGATCTCAATGTGCTTGTCATTGATCTCTACACCCTGGAGACGGTAAACGCGCTGAACCTCATTGGTGAGGTGCTCTTGGAGAATCTGTGATCCACATGCCTCTAGGAGATCGTCAGGAGAGATAGGCCCTTCTGTGATCTGGTCACCACGCTGAAGGAGGTCTCCTTCGCTGATGATGATGTGTTTACCCATTGGCACAAGATGATCTGCACTTTCTCCAGTGCTCATATCTGTAACGATGACTTTTTTCTTACCGCGAACATTTCCACCGAAGGAAACTTCACCAGTAATCTTAGCAATGGTGCAGGCGTCCTTCGGACGACGTGCTTCGAAGAGCTCTGCAATACGTGGAAGACCACCAGTAATATCACCTGTCTTGGCGATCTTACGTGGAGTTCTTGCAAGCTGTGCACCACCTTTAATGCTAGCGCCATCTTTCACTGAAAGACGAGCACCTACTGGGATGGAGTAGCTGGCAAGGACTTCTGAAGTCTTCTTATCAACGATCACAACCTGCGGATGAAGATCCTCTTTGTGCTCGGTGACAACCATTCCTTTTTTACCAGTCTCCTTATCGGTTTCTGACTGAACGGTAATACCTTTGATCATGTCGCGGAACTCAATCTTACCTGATTTCTCAGTAAGAATTGGAACGTTGTATGGATCCCAAGTTACGAAGGTAGCGCCCTTCTTGACTTTCTCACCATCTGGGATGGAGATAACAGAACCAATCACTAGATTGTATGACTCAAGCTCAAGACCATCCTTATCACGGACAACGATGGAGCCTTTCTTAGTGAGGGCTACAAAGTTACCGTCAGCGTCTTTAACAGCGCGGATGTCCTTATAGGCAACTACACCACCATTTTTGGCTTTGATGATAGGCTGCTTGAATGATGAAGATGCTACACCACCAACGTGGAATGTTCGCATCGTAAGCTGTGTTCCTGGCTCACCAATGGACTGAGCTGCGACAATACCTACGGCTTCACCAATCTTAGCTACTTTATCGTATGCGAGGTTAAGACCATAGCACTTCTGACAAGCACCGCGATCAGACTCACATGTGAGTGTAGAACGGATTTTCAGACGCTCGAAGCCGAGGTCGTCGATCTTATTGGCTTCATCTTCGCCGATGAGCTGATTGACTTCGAGGATGGTGTCACCTGATACAGGATCAACTACCTTCTCTGCCGATGTTCGGCCATAAATACGGCTTGCAAGTGAAGCTGCTTCTTCATCGTTCTCGATGATTGGAACAGCTGTGATGCCATTAACGGTGCCACAGTCTTCCTCGAAGATAATCACATCCTGAGAAACGTCGACGAGCTTACGAGTCATGTATCCTGAGTCCGCAGTCTTAAGCGCGGTATCAGCAAGACCCTTACGAGCACCGTGAGTGGAGATGAAGTATTCCAATACGGAAAGACCTTCACGGAAGTTAGACGTAATCGGGCGTTCGATAATGTCACCAGATGGCTTGGCCATAAGACCACGCATACCTGAAAGCTGCTTAATCTGCTGCTTATTACCACGAGCACCTGAGTCAACCATGAGGAAGAGCGGGTTAACAAGCTTATCGCCTGCGTTGTGCTCAAGCTTACGGTAGAGGGCGTCAGCAATGTTATCTGAAGCGTGTGTCCAGATGTCAATTACCTGCTGATAACGCTCGTTATCGGTAATAACACCATTGCGATACTGCTTGGTGACTTTCTCGACTTCTTCGTATGCCTTGACGAGCTCTGGTCCTTTTTCTTCAGGAACAACCATGTCAATAATACCGATGGAGATACCTGAACGAGTAGCTTCCTTGAAACCAAGGCTCTTAAGATCGTCAAGAACAGCAACGGTTCCAGGCTGTCCAGCGCACTGGTAGCAGCGCCAGATGATGTCTCCGATTTGCTTCTTACCAACGTTGAAGTTAATGAATCCGAGTCCGCTAGGCCAGATCTCGTTGAAACGCACACGACCTGGTGTGGTGACAATGATCTTAGGCTCAGACTCACCGAAGAACTTACCTTCTGACTGGTAGTCAGGGTTACGGATACGAATCCAATCGTGGTAGTTTACCTTGCGACTTGCGATAGCGTATTCGACTTCAGTGGTGTTCTCAAAGAGAGGTAGGTGCACTTCCTTCTGCGCCTCAAGTTCCTTAGCGGTCAATTGACGAGCGTAGGTGAGGTAGTAGGAACCAAGAATGATATCCTGTGAAGGAACCGTAATTGGCTTACCACTCGCAGGTGAGAAGATGTTATTAGGCGCAAGCAGAAGCTGGCGACACTCCATCTGTGCCTCAATAGATAGTGGCACGTGAACCGCCATCTGGTCACCGTCGAAGTCAGCGTTATAGGCTGTACAAACAAGTGGGTGAACGCGGATCGCTGATCCTTCAATAAGAACTGGCTCGAATGCCTGAATAGATAGTCTGTGCAGAGTAGGCGCACGGTTAAGCATCACAGGGTGACCCTTGGTGACTTCTTCGAGGATGTCCCAAACTTCTGTCGTCTTACGATCGATCATTTTCTTGGCACTACGCACAGTGTGGCAGTATCCAAGATCCTTGAGACGTCTGATGATGAATGGCTCGAAGAGAGTAAGTGCCATCTTCTTAGGAAGACCACACTGACCAAGCTTGAGATCAGGACCAACAACAATAACTGAACGACCTGAGTAGTCTACGCGCTTACCAAGAAGGTTCTGACGGAAACGACCACCTTTACCCTTAAGCATGTCTGAGAGTGATTTCAGAGCACGGTTACCAGCACCTGTGACAGCACGGCCGTGACGGCCATTGTCGAAGAGAGCGTCTACCGCTTCCTGAAGCATGCGCTTCTCATTACGGATAATAACGTCTGGGGTCTTGAGTTTAAGGAGGTTCTTAAGACGGTTGTTACGGTTAATGACACGACGGTAAAGGTCGTTAAGGTCAGATGTTGCGAAACGGCCACCTTCCAATGGAACCAACGGACGTAAGTCTGGTGGAATCACTGGCAGAACATTCATGATCATCCACTCAGGACGAGTCTTAGACTGGGCGAAACCACGTGCTAGCTTGATACGCTTAGCGAGCTTCTTCTTAGTCTGCTTTGATCGTGTATTGAGAATCTCTTCTTCAAGCTCTACAGTGAGCTCTTCAAGATTCACTTGGCTAAGAAGTGACTGGAGTGCTTCAGCACCCATTTCGGCCTTGAAGCTTCCCTCGCCATAGGCGTCTTCTGCATCAAAGAACTCAATCTCGCTAAGAAGCTGTCCTAGCTGAAGATCAGTATTTCCGACGTCAGTAACAACGTAGTCCTCGTAGTAAATGATACGCTCAAGCTGACGGGCAGCAAGATCGAGAACCAAACCAATACGGCTCGGCATACACTTGTAGAACCAAATGTGTGATACTGGCACAGCAAGCTCGATGTGTCCCATACGCTCACGACGAACGCGGGAGAGAGTTACCTCTACACCACAGCGGTCACAGACGACACCTTTGTGCTTGATACGCTTGTATTTTCCACAGGCACATTCCCAGTCACGGGTAGGTCCGAAGATACGCTCACAGAAGAGTCCACCTTTCTCAGGCTTGAATGTTCTGTAGTTGATTGTTTCTGGGTTTAGCACTTCGCCGCTAGACCATGATCGCATGATGTCGGCTGATGCTACAGTAATAGCAACATGGTCAAACTGCTCAGGCTTTTCATTAACTCCGAAGAGTTCACGCAAATTATTTTCAACGCTCATTAGAATAAATTATAGTTAAATGGTTAGATTATAGTTAATAACTGCGGATTAGAGTGTGAGGTCATCAAGTGAGAAATCAGCACCGCCAATAGATGGGCCACCACCTGTTCCAGGTCGGACATCGAGGCAGAGTGCCTGCATTTCCTTCATGAGAACGTTAAAGGACTCAGGAGTTCCTGCTTCAAGGTTATTATCACCCTTAACAATGGACTCGTAAATTCTTGTGCGCCCCTGCACGTCATCGGACTTCACTGTGAGAATTTCCTGAAGTGTGTATGCAGCACCGTATGCTTCGAGTGCCCACACCTCCATCTCACCGAATCGCTGACCACCGTATTGTGCCTTACCACCAAGCGGCTGCTGGGTGACGAGACTGTATGGTCCGACTGCACGTGCGTGAATCTTATCAGCCACAAGGTGACCAAGTTTCAGCATGTAGATCATACCAACCACGACTGGGTTCTGGAATGCTTCACCTGTGCGTCCGTCGTAAAGAGTAGACTTACCAGCAATGGTGCCATCCTGACCGTCACCGATCCAGGTGTAACCAAGGCCTTCTTTCTCGCCCTTCTTACGCTTACGAAGCTCACCGTTGTCACCAACGTATTCGACACCGTCGACTTGCTTCGCCTTGCTCATGAACTTCCAGATTTCGTCTTCAGGAATACCGTCGAAAATCGGAGTAGCTACTGTGAAACCGAGTGCCTTAGCAGCAACACCGAGGTGTGTTTCAAGAACCTGTCCAACGTTCATTCGAGATGGAACACCAAGTGGGTTCAAGCAGATCTCAACTGGAGTTCCGTCGCTGAGGTATGGCATGTCCTCTTCAGGAACGATTGTCGCGACAACACCTTTGTTACCGTGACGACCAGCCATCTTATCACCTACTGAAAGCTTACGCTTAGCGGCGACGAATACCTTCACTTCTTTGATCGCACCCGGGTCGATTTCTTCACCACTCTCAAGCTGGTCGAGGCGGCGCTCACGGTCTGTGTCGAGCTCACCGAAGCGGCCTTCAAACGTAGAGATAATTTCGAGGATCTTGTTACGGATCGGTGATGGGTCGATTTCGATGTGATCGTAGATCGCTGCTAGTTTACGTAGTAGTGTCTTAGTGATCTTACGGTTAGCAGGGATGATGATCTCACCTGTCTGCGCGTTTACCACGTCGAGAGGGATCTTTTCACCAAGAAGGATGTCAGAGAGCTTCTCAGTGAGCTGCTCAGTGAGCTGATCTTTCTTCTTCTTGTATTCATCGTTAATCTTCTTCACTTGCTTACGAAGCTTAGAAGGGTCTAGCTCGTTCTCGCGCTTGCGTGCGAGTCCGTGTGTGACCACGCGAATGTCTTGAACGATACCTGTGCAGCCAGAAGGAACACGGAGTGATGTGTCCTTCACGTCAGCAGCTTTCTCACCAAAGATGGCGCGAAGCAGGCGCTCTTCTGGAGCTAGCTCAGTCTCAGACTTAGGAGTGATCTTACCGACAAGGATGTCACCAGGCTTCACCTCAGCACCGATGCGGATGATACCGTCGTGGTCGAGGTTCTTAAGAGCCTCGTCACCTACATTTGGAATATCACGAGTGATTTCCTCAGGTCCTAGCTTAGTGTCACGAGCTGCGCAGTCGAATTCTGAGATGTGGATCGAGGTATAGATGTCCTCTTTAACCACTTTCTCAGAGATGACGATAGCATCCTCAAAGTTATATCCATTCCATGGCATGAATGCCACGAGGATGTTTCTACCAAGAGCAAGCTCACCACCTTCGGTGTTTGGTCCGTCAGCGAGAACGTCGCCTACCTTGATCTTATCACCGCGATTGACGATAGGATTCTGGTTAAGACATGTTCCAGCATTCGAGCGCATGAACTTACGAAGTGGGTATGCGAAGATTCCCTTAGATGGGTTACTCTTCACGGCTGTCATGTCACTGAGGAATTTCTCATCAGAAACAGGAAGCTCGCCGTCTTTAGTCGTGATAATGACCTCAGCAGTTGCAGCGGCAATGATACCGTCAGCTTCTGCGATGACAACAGCACGTGAGTCAGCAGCGGCCTTCGCCTCTAGACCTGTTCCTACGAGAGGAGCGTCAGAGATAAGAAGTGGCACGCCCTGGCGTTGCATGTTTGCTCCCATGAGCGCACGGTTGGCGTCATCGTGCTCAAGGAATGGAATAATACCTGCCGCAACTGATACCAGCTGCTTCGGTGATACGTCCATGTATTGAACTGTTGTAGGATCTACTTCGATAAACTCACCACTCTCACGAGCTGTAATTTTCTCAGTAAGGAAATTACCTTTTTTGTCGATTGGGTTATTCGCCTGTGCGATCAGGAATTCTTCTTCTTGGTCAGCTGTAACGTATTCGATTTCACTCGTCACCTTACCCTTCTTCACAAGACGGTATGGTGTTTCGATGAAGCCGAACTCATTAATACGTGCGTATGTGCAAAGCGAGTTAATCAATCCAATGTTTGGTCCCTCCGGAGTCTCAATCGGACAGATACGTCCGTAGTGAGAGGTGTGAACGTCTCGCACCTCAAAACCGGCACGGTCACGGTTCAAACCACCAGGTCCAAGAGCGGATAGACGACGCTTGTGAGTCAACTCAGCAAGTGGGTTCGTCTGGTCCATGAACTGTGAAAGCTGGCTACGGCCAAAGAAGTCACGAATCACAGCACTGAGTGCTTTCGGGTTGATAAGCTTCTGTGGTGTCATGCCCTCAAGGTTTACATCAAAGAGCGTCATACGCTCTTTAACCAAACGCTCTGTGCGAGCAAGACCGACACGGCACTGGTTTCCGAGGAGCTCGCCTACAGCACGAACACGACGTGAACCAAGGTGGTCGATATCATCGAGAACACCTTCGCCTTTTTTGAGTCTAAGAAGATACTTAACAGCACCGAGGAAGTCTTCAGGAACCATTACGCGTGCCTTAGGATCAACGTCGAGCTTGAGCTTCTGGTTAATCTTGTAACGACCAACGCGTGTGAGGTCGTAGCGCTTTTCGTCGAAGAAGAGACGCTCAAGAAGTGCTTTTGAGTTCGTTACGGTAGGTGGATCACCTGGGCGTAGCTTACGGTAGATGTCCTTAAGTGCGGACTCTTCATCGTGTGCAGGGTCTTTCTTAAGAGTCTTGAGAAGCACTTCATCTTCACGACCGTCGATTACGTCGATAGTCTTCTGTCCCATTTCTAGGAGCTGACGCACGATACCAATAGTAAGTGGCTCGTATGCTTTTGCAATGACGAGCTCACCGTCAAGGATGTCTTCGAAGGGAACCTTCTGCGCGAGTTCCTCTTCGTCAGCTTTTTCACTGAGCTTGAGCTTCTCGATATTGTAAAACTGCTCGCATAAGTCACGATCGGTAGGCCAGCCCATGGCACGAAGGAACGTCGTTGCGAGGAACTTTCTTCTACGACGACGACGGTCGAGGTAGACGTAAAGTAGGTCATTGGTATCAAACTGAGTCTCCAACCATGAACCACGGTCAGGGATGATACGGAAAGAATGAAGGAGCTTACCATTAAGGTGAGTCGATGTCTCAAAGCAGATACCAGGTGAACGGTGAAGCTGAGATACGATAACACGCTCTGCACCATTAATAACAAATGTGCCACGACGAGTCATCATTGGCATTTCACCCATGTAGACGCGCTCTTTTTTCGTGCCGCTTTCGTCTTTGAGTTTGAAGGTCACATAGAGAGCTGCGCTGAATGTCTCACCAGTCTGGAGAGATTCAAGTGCTGTTGCTTTAGGCTCCTCCATGTCGAAGGAAATAAACTCGAGTGTAATCGCCTCATCATAGCTCTTGATGGGGAATATTTCACGGAATACAGCCTGAAGGCCAGAGTCATCACGCTGTGATGCAGGTATTTCTTTTTGTAGAAAATCTTCATAGGATTTACTTTGAACCTCGATCAAGTTTGGTGGTTCAATGACTTCCTCAATTGTTCCGTAGTAGCGTCTTTTTGCCATAATGGTTAGTGGTATAAGCTGTGTAAGCTGGATGCAGTGTGGGCTGTTATATTTAAGCAATCAGTAGTATCAATTCGATGCAGGTGCCATAGACTGGTTTACCCGCACTGTTTCCAGTCCGGGTTTGCAAGGTGTTGAATGTATTAATTGTATTGATAGTAATGAATACTAAGAAACGTCTTTCTTAGCTATTCACGAGCGGATTTCAGGTATTTTATCTTCTTAGTCGTCTGTAGTGACTAATTGGAAATAATCTCTGAATCCCGGTCGCGGATGATAGGGTGATCGAGTGATCTGGGGCTTTTTATCAAAGTATGACTGACTTGTGTGTGGTGCAATACAGTGTATCGGCACCACACACAAAGAAAGTCAGTATAGTGTAAGAATTGAGATCTACTTGATTTCGATCTTAGCTCCTGCTTCTTCAAGCTTAGCTTTAGCTGCGTCAGCAGCGTCTTTGTCAACGCCTTCAACAACAGCAACAGGTGCGCTTTCAACAAGCTTCTTAGCTTCAGCAAGACCAAGGCCGCTAGCAACTTCACGAACTGCCTTAATAACAGCGATCTTGTTACCACCAGCTTCTGCAAGCATGACGTTGAATTCAGTCTGTGCTTCAGCAGCAGCGCCACCTTCAGCAGGTGCAGCAGCTACAGCAGTAGGAGCAGCGGCGGAAACGCCCCACTCTTCTTCAAGACTTTTAACTAACTCAGCGGCTTCAAGCACAGTGAGCTTACCCAATTCTTCAGCGATTTTTTTAATGTCAGACATATTGTTTTTTTCTCCTTGTTGGTATCGTCGCGCCCAGAGCTCCTGGACATTTCAGCTCTTATGCTTAAGATCCGACGAATTAACCTTATTTTTATCAGACGCATCCTTGGAGAGGAATACGCCATCCGTTCAGATTGTTTATTATAACTAGCCGTTCTTTGCTGCGAGGACTCTTGCGAGTGATGCTGCGGGCTCGTTGATTGTGCGTAGAAGCTTCGTTGCAGGGGCATTGATAACGCCGAGAAGCTGACCAAGTAGAACTTCGCGTGATGGAAGATCTGCAAGTGCATTGATCTGCGCTACGTCAAGAACTGCACCGTCGAGGATACCAGTTTTGATTTCAGGCTTCTTGTGCTCTTTGACGAAGGTCTTAATAGCTTTAGCAGCTCCGCAAACGTCAGACTCACCAGTGACAAAAGCAGTTTGACCAAGAAGGTGCTCGCTGATGTCAGGAAGACCTGCAGTTTCGATGGCCTTACGCATGTAAGAGTTCTTAGCTACGTGACACTCAGCTCCTTTTTCAGTAAGTGCTACACGAAGGGCATCAAACTCAGGAACTGTCATTGTAGCGTAATCAACTACGAGGACAAATGGTGATTCGTTTACGCGCTCGAAGAGCTCGTCGATGATATATTTCTTATCAGGATTCATGTTCGTATCTCCGGTTGATTATTTAGTAGTGTAGATGGATGATTCAAGAGCGATACCAGGACACATGCTTGCTGCCATAGTAATGTTCTGAATGAAGTTACCTTTAGCAGAAGCAGGCTTGCTCTTGCTGAGGCTATCAATGAGTGCTTGTGCATTCTCAACAAGCTTCTCAGCTGTGAATGAACCCTTACCAACAACAGCTGATATGTTACCATTCTTGTCGAGCTTGTAGTCGATACGACCTGCCTTCACTGCGTTTACAGCTGTTGCTGTGTCGTCAGTTACTGTGCCTGTCTTTGGGTTAGGCATAAGTCCGCGTGGTCCGAGAACACGTGCGATCTTACGAACTTCGAGCATTGCGTCTGGAGTCGCGATAGCTGCGTCGAAATCAGTGAATCCACCCTGAACCTTCTTGATAAGGTCTTCCATGCCGACTTCTTCAGCACCTGCTGCTTCAGCTGCCTTAGCAGCATCACCTGATGCGAATACTACAACGCGCACATTCTTACCTGTGCCGTGTGGAAGTGCTACTGAACCACGGACCATCTGGTCGCTTTTACGTGGGTCAACACCTAGTTTGAATGAAAGTGTGACGGTTGGGTCGAACTTTGGTGCAGGGAAACTTTTGATGATTCCTGCGGCGTCTGCGATGCTGTATTGCTTGTCTTCTTCGACTAGCTTAGCAGCTTCATTGTAGCGTTTGCTTCTTTTGCTCATTGTTTTATATGCAGTGCGGGCGGATTAGATTAGCAGTTATGCTGACCTATCAATGGGTTGATACCTTTGATAGGTCGTTCTATTTCCTCCTGCGGTTTATCGAGATTTTTGTAAGCGTATATTGATATACGCTCATCATAAGTGGCTAACTTGCCACTTAGTTGAATTACATTCCTGTGATTTCAAGGCCCATCTGGCGTGCTGTGCCCGCGAGGATGAGTGCTGCTTTTTCAGGGTCGTTGGTGTTGAGGTCGTCAATCTTAAGTTTCACAACTTCCATGAGCTGCGCCTTAGTGATTGTCGCGCACTTGACAGTGTTTGGCTCACCTGATCCTGATGCAATCTTTGCTGCCTTCTTAAGAAGAACCGCTGCTGGAGGATTCTTAGTAACGAATGTGAATGATGCATCCTTGTATACAGTGATGATCGTTGGAAGGAGATCTCCAGCCTGCTTTTGAGTAGAGGCATTGAAGTCCTTACAGAACTGCATGATGTTTACACCTGCCTGACCGAGGGCTGGGCCTACTGGTGGAGATGGATTGGCTTGACCTGCTTGGATTTGCAGCTTGAGAACGGATTTTACTTCCTTGGCCATAATAGTATTAGTTTAAGTGTTGGGTGAGTGATTTTTTCTGAAAATATGATATGAACTAGGCGGCTTCTACTTGCCACGATTCTAGCTCAACTGGGGTGGCACGTCCGAAGATGGTGACAGAAACAAGTAGCTTACCAGTTTCGTGATCAATCTCTTCGATGATACCTGTTTGCCCTTCAAAGGGTCCGTCTCCGACTTTAACAGAGTCACCAGTTTCGAAGCTGATGGCTGGGCGAATGTTTTCTTCGCGCTCTTTGATCTGGCCGAGCATCGCATCAACTTCACGCTGACGCATTGGGATTGGCTTGTTCTTTGTGCCTGCGAAGCCGATGACACCATCCATTTCCTTGATGAAATACCATGTCTTGTCGACAAGGGCTGATGTTTCATCGTAAAGCTTCATGTTAACAATAACATAGCCTGGGAAAAACTTACGCTTAGTCTCAAGCTTCTTACCACGGCGGTTTTCTTCCACGCGCTCCTGTGGCACGAGAACTTCAAAGACGTAATCGCCCATATCCTCGGATTCGACGAGGCGGTTGACTCTATCGCGCACTTTCTGCTCCTGGCCGGAGAGAACGTGGACGACGAACCATTGCTTGCGTGCTTCTGGAAGTGATGGCATGGCTAAATGTTTTGTTGAATGGTTGGTTTGAAAAATGAATCGCTGGCTTCATGAGAACCTCAGCGAGAGTGTTGATGCTGTGTGCTATTTAGTAAATACCCCAGTAAGTAAACCGAGAACCTCTACTGCAACGACATCAAAAAGTGATACAAAACCAGCTAGTAGAATCATGGCAATCAATACTACGATCGTTGAGTCAACGAGCTCCTTATATTTTTGGAACCCCTTTACCTTAGGATCGTTATCCCACGGCCATGATGCCTTGCGTAGCTCGGCTTTGACTTCGTGTATGAATGTGGAGATTTTCCTTAAGAATTTACTTAACATGCTGTTTTGTTTGTTTAGCTTTCGCTAGTTTTTATTTACCAGTGAGATAAATAAAAATGTGATACTGAATTAATAAAAGATGGCAGGGAAGACAGGAATCGAACCTGCAACTTTCGGTTTTGGAAACCGACGCTCTACCAATTGAACTACTTCCCTGTATAATGTGTTATCTTTTTTAGAAACTCGTTTATGACTCTTTGTCTTTTGTTTGCG
>JALZUH010000072.1 GCA_023301645.1 Akkermansiaceae bacterium | reverse complement strand
TTGATCGGTGGTTGATCTGCTGGGCTCTTTAGATAGCTTGTTGCTGTGCGATTAAAACTCACCATAGCCTATGACGGAAGACCCTACCAAGGGTGGGGGACTCAGCCGCATGGGAATACGGTGCAGGATCATATCGAGGCGGCACTCGCAGCAGTGGCGAAAGAACCTGTCCGTATCCACGCATCAGGTCGCACCGATACAGGGGTGCATGCTATCGCGCAAGTCGTGCACTTTGATGCGCCTGCTGCGATGACGATGAACCCTCGTAATTGGGTGCCAGCACTGAATACGAAGCTGCCAGCGACGATTAGGATCATGGATGCTGATGAGGTGCAGGGTGACTTTCATGCGCGATTTTCTGCTGTGTCGAAGACCTACACCTATGATCTCTGCACGGCTCCAGTGCTGCCACCGATGCTAGCGGGGCGAGCGTGGCACTCACCGCGCCAGCTACATATCACTCGCCTTGAGCAGGCTCTGGCGATACTTGAAGGTGAGCACTGCTTTCGTGCTTTTGCTGCTAAGCGAGGCAACGAAACGGAGGAGAGTATCTACGTGCGCAAGCTTACCAAGTGCCAGCTAGAAGTAATACCTCTAGGCTACCAAATCTCTTATCAAGGAAGTGGCTTTCTCTACAAAATGGCACGCTTACTAACAGGAGCTGCCGTCTATGCTGGGCAGGGCAGGATCAGCCCTGCTGAGCTGAAGAATCTACTCAACCAATCAGCTGACTTGCCCCACGGTCGCTCGCCATTCTGCGCGCCGCCTGATGGGCTAGTGCTAGATCGTGTGGAGTATCCGTAGTGGATGATTGGGCAGTTAGCTAGTTGCTAAAAACGAAGAGCTCAGCATGGGTCGGCTGGTATTGCTGCCAGCGGCTCTCATCGACAATGGCTGCCAGTGTGGCATAGATGTCAGCTTGGGTGGCATTGGTCGTCTTCACGACGTAAGTTGCCTTGGTATTGAGCTTCTGTTGGTTTTTGGGCGAGAAGAGGTGCGATGGCTGCTGGCTATTTGCCAGTGGGGTGCTGAAGACATACCCGTAGCCAGCTGTTACGGCGAGTGCTTCAGAGTCATGGAGTTCGATTTCACTCAGTGGCTCGCCATTTTCACCTGTAATGGTGACGACCCATGGCTCGCTATAGTCTTTTCCTAGTGCTCGGTATTCTCCGCCATTAATGAGGGCATTTTTCACCCCTGCTTCTTTCAGCAGAAGATAAAGCTCGTCGGTGAGGTAGCCTTGGATGAAGCCATTAAATGAGAGCTTCATCTGTGGCTGTAGACTGACGAGCTGATTGTCGTCTGAGGTGCTGTCTTGGGTCTTAATCTTCTGATAGTTTACTAGCTTAAGAACTTCGTCGATGGTTGAGAAGGGTGATGTGCCTTGGTAGTAATCCCAGAGTGGCTGGATGCTAATGTCGAAGTGGCCTCCTGTTTGCTCTCCTGCCCTAATACCTGTGTCTAGCATATGGCTAAATGACGGTGAGGCGTTGAGTCTTCCGTGCTGGTTGAGCCGAGATATTTCTGAGTCATTGAGGTAAAGACTCGCCGCCTTTTCGAGGGCGAATACGCGTGTGGATAGCTGCTCAAAGAGCTGGGGGAAATCGATCTGCTCTTGGTCACAGATTTGAACCGTGATGGAGGTGTCAAAGGCGATGCTGCGATAGACTTGGTAGTCACCACCATGACTGTCTTTGCTGCTACTCTGGCAGGCTGCGAGTATGAAGCTGAGCAGGCATGCGGATAGGAGCGAAAGGGTGGTAGAAGGCATGCTTGCGTATATTTTGGCCATGACCTAGTGGCATTAGGCTTTCTTCCACTTTCTCTTGGCGATGAGTAGGCCTGAGATAGAGAGACCTAAGATACCAATGGCGAATAGATCGACGAGGATCTTACCAGCTAGTGAGAAAATATTTCCAGAATGGAGGTCAAGTAACACACGTTCAAGTGGCTGGCCTTCTGCGATGAGGGTTTTCTTCGCCTGCTTGAGCTGGCTGGCAGTGAGCTTGCCCTGCTTCGCCCAGTGATGGACGGCAGACTCGGTGGTGGGGCTGAAGCTGATGAGATCAGGGCTATCGGCTATATGGAAGCCATCTTGATAGCGGATGACGAGCTTGCCATTGGCATCGGTTCCTAGTGCGACAATCTCACCTTTTGGTAGGCTTAGACCTGTTTCTAATGCCTCGATGAGGGTTGCTCTGTGATCGAAGAAGTGGATTTTATCCTCGCTGGCTATGCAGAACCCCGATGAAATCTTGATAGCGCTGAGAGGGGCTTTGTCGAGTTCGACATTGCTGCTATTGAGGATGTATTGCCCTGAGTATTGGGCGAAAAACTCATCAGCACCGAGCTCCCAGACCACAGACGGCGCGGTAAGATCGAGGCCGTATTGCTTCATGATCCACTCGGATTTTACAAAGCGATCGTTGAGCCTGAGCTCATGTTTGTGATTGAGCAGGACTCCTGTGATCGTGAAGAGGAGCAGCGGCACTAGCACGATGATACCGAGAATGGTATGTAGTGAGCGTATCCATTTTTTGCGCTTAAAGTTCATGACGTGTCTTAGGGCGCAGTGTAGATAGTGAATCTAGGGTGATGTTTTAGGGCTGGGACATCAGCTAGTGAAAAAACTCTAGATGGCAGAGCTAAGTAGCAAGGCTGCTCTTGCCATACGGCTAAGTGTTCGCACTGACATGGTAGCTCCTGCTATGTTTCGAGGTTTTTTACTCAGCTTGCCGCTGCTCTTTAGATCGACTGATTTAAACTGCTTGGTGAAGTAAGTTCGGGAGACGTCGTCTCCGTGGCTTTCTCTGTAGATTAAGACCTTTACGTTACTTAGCTTTTGTCCGTCAATGACATAACCAATGGTAATGAGCTGAGTTTTCCCAATATCTTCTAAAATATAGACCGTGCGGGTGCCTTTTTTCCAGTATCTGACTCGGCTCGACTTGTAGGGTGAGCCGTTGATTTGGCTGAGTCTACTTTGTAATGCTGGCGTGATCGTCTGAATCTTGGCAGTAGGAGGCGCACCTGAGAACTGCTCGCTGATGAAGTCAGTAGGGTTCTGGTAGGTCTTAGCCGCCTCTAGTGATGCGGGTAGGATAAGTAGCATTACGCCAAATAACGCACAGAGCCGAACTGCTCTGCGCGCTACGAGGTAGTAAGCTTTTGATGACTTACGATTCTTCAATTTAACTACAAATAAGAAGGTGATTAAAACTGATATCCTACACCGAAGTTAGCACGGTCGCTATCATCTCTGATGAACTGATAATCTGCTTTGAAGACGACGTTGTCGATTGGCCAGTAGTTGACACCGACGGTTGTTGCTTCGTATGATCTTTCTTCGCCGCTGCTATTGAAATCAGTGATATCTTCGTAGCGAGCGAATACTCCGAGAGCCTTAGTTTCTCCTAAGCTGAACTTGTAAGATGGCTCGATGTAGTAACCGAATTGATCTTCAGCTCCTGGAACTGTATCTGCTAGTCCGTCGATGTCCCATCGAGCGTAGAGGGCTTTGAGTCCGAAGCCGCCGTTGGTATACTCAACAGTAGCACCAGATAGTAGACCTGACTCAGTGCTCGCAGAACCTTCTAGGATGTCATTATTGTATTGGGCGAATGCAGTTAGTCTAAGACCGGCGATGCCAGTGTAGGCAGCACGTGCTGTGAACGCTACGTTTTCTGCATTAGCATTTGAAACACGCTGGCGACCACTACGGATGTTACCAGTATTTGCGTTGATACGAAGACCTGAAGTAACAGCTGTGTCGATAGTTAGACCTGAGTCATACTTCTTAGTAAGGGCGAGACCGCCTTCCCACCATGTGGTCGGGATGATTCTGTTTTCTACGGTGTTTCTCTCTACTCCGTAGAATGTAGGTGGTTCGTGAATTTCATTAAGGATTCCTACTGGCACGAGGAAGAGACCTGCGCGACCTTGGAGGCTGTCTGTAAGGTCAGCTTCGACGTATGCCTGCTCGAGCTCGACAGCTCCCTCTGATCCAATTTCCCCGTCAGGTGATCCGTCAAGGAATGCGTGCTCAATCTCAAGCTCTGAGACGAAGCGAATGCGGTCGTTGAAGTTGTGGTTGATGAAGATAACAAAGCGGTGGAAGTCGATCTGAGCAGCTTCATCTTGTTCTAAATTAAGGTGAAGCTCGCCGTATCCGCCGATGGAGGTCTTTTCAGCCCAGCTTGCGAGTGATAGGCTTGGGGCACTTTCGGTGGCTTCTTTCAGTGAGAAGATTTCGTTCTCTAGTTTTGCGATGCGGCTTTCGACCGACTCGGCTTGAGCAAAAGCGCTGCTTGCGATTGTTGTTGCGCCAAGAAGGGCGGCTTTAGTGTATCTGTTCATTGTAAAGATAGTGTTTTGAGGAGTTATTTTGAGGTGGAATATTAACTCAATGCCTCGTGACGGGGAGGTTCTTATTGAGAATGAGTCTCAAAAGCAATTAAAAAGT
>JALZUH010000071.1 GCA_023301645.1 Akkermansiaceae bacterium | reverse complement strand
TCGAAGCCTGCGCCTAATGGCTCGGCGTTATCGTTCTATGGTATCCGTATATTTAACTCATCTGATAAACCAGTATCAGTAGAGCTAGTGAGCGCTTCGATCACTCAAGCCGGAGTGACGAGTGAGTGTGTGTTAAACCCGCGTTGGAATCCTATTGATCAATGGGAGGTTGCCGCGAAGCATTGGTCAGATGGATACTATGAGACGGGGCAAATGCCTCGTAATAAGTGGGCCTTTGATAGCACGGCGACTATCAATGCTAATATGAAGGCTGTGGTGTCGGTGGTTCTCAAGGTCAATGGCGGCAAGGAGATCACACTCAGACGTGCTGTAGATCCTAGCTAAGGGTGGTGAGTAAGACGTTTAGTTGTTACCCACTGGTGGTGGCTGTGGTGGATCTAGGATATTAAGTAGTGCCTTTAGACTGAGTGTCTCGGCTATTTCGGGGATGCTCTCTTTTGCTTTTCTTAGTGTTTTGATCGCTGTTTCTTTGCCGACGCTATGTCGCTGAGTATCGGCGATATGGAGCCACTGGCGTAGTCTGTCTGATTCGATCGCGTGGGAGTGTAGTGCTTTCTTGAAATAGTCGATCGCTTGGGTGTTTTGTTTTTCGTGGCGGTATCGCAGCCCGAGGTATTCAAAGATGGAGCTCTTATCCTTGGCTTCAGCGGCTATTTTTAATTTACTGATCACCTTCTTTGGCTCGTTTTTCCAGATGGAGTTAGCAAGTCGGATGGCGCGGTAGTCGAGGTCGTGAAAGTCTTTTTCCCCTGAGCCGTCGATATGGATGAAAGGTCGGTAGAGTGGGTCTCCTATGGTAATGTTTTGCCAAGAAAGTGCTGGGGACGCCATGTAGGCGGCCTCGATGAGGGTGTGGCCTTCGAGTAGTCTTTTATAGAAGATGTCATAGCGATGGACGAGTCCAAGGTATGGCTCGTAGACGTTACCTAGTGTGGCAGCTGCACCACGGGCGATGATCGCAGCACACCAGTTTTGTTCTACATCACGAAGCTGTAGCGCACTGTAAGAGTGAAGATGGCTGGCAATGGCACCTTTGCGGAAGCGAAAGCTGGGGTTAAGCAAGGGGCCGTTTCTGTGCTGAGTATACCATCCAAAGTAAATGGCGCAGTCCTCCATCGGGTAGTTGGTTGTTAGGGTTTGCTTATTGCGATCAGTGACAGTGGGGATACCTTTTTGGTAGTTGAGCTCAGCAATGTCTTCGAGCCATTGGTCTGCTGCTTGAAAGTTGCCTTTTTTGAGTGAGAGGTCAAGGTAGCACATGCCCCAGAGGCCTTTAGCTTCAATGGTGAGGGCGTCATCAATCATACTCTTACACAGGGTGTTACTAGGAGCGTCAATTCGACCCACTAGTAGCATGGAGGGAAGGTTAGCTTCGTTGAATGCGTGTTCTTTGTTGAAGTATGGATTAGCGATGGGGCCTTTGATGGGTAGTCCTTCTGTCCCAAGTAAGGAAAGCTCGGAGTCAACGGCCGCTGCGCTGGTTTGTCCCTTGGGTTCGGGGGTGAAGGTTCCTGCTGCTTTAGCTTGTTGCCGGGCTTGTCTTTGCTTTGGGGTGAGTCGTGTCTGGGCTATTTTATAAGGAACGCCGCGCATGCAAACGAGGGCTTTTATTTTAGCGGAAATGGGCTGGATGATACCGTCCTGGCTCTGTCCCATCTTCCACCATTGTCGCTGAGTGAAGATTTTTTTTAGTGGCTGCAGTAATGTCTTATTGTATTCATCACGGCTGATGATGTCCTTTTCCGGTAGGGGGAGTGCGACGAGGTTGGCTTGGGGGATGCCACGTGCATTGGCGTAGTATTGTGCGAGCTCTTTTGACTCAGCCGAATGGCTGTTATAGAGCACGGCAACTTGCTCTGGTGCGAGCTGAGCTGAGAGCTTGGTCGCGGCGATCACTAGGATGAGTAAGCGGAAAATGATATTCATAAGAGGATGCGATGTGATGGCTAAAGAGCGAAGCTAAGCTGCATACCGTCGAAGGCGAGTTGCACATGGCTAGGTAGCGTGGGAGTAGTCGCCTCGATGTCTAGCTCGTGTGAGAGGTGAGTAAGGTAGAGATGATCTACAGAGTGGTGCTCTCCAGCTGCTAGTGCTTCAGGGAGATTCATGTGTGTGGGATGCTCACGCATGTGTAGCGAGTCGATGATGAGGTGGGAGACTCCTTGTAGAAGCTGGCTGCTACTCTCTGGAATAGTTTTGACATCGGGGATGTAGGCAAAGGACGGAGCACCGGGGTGGTCAAATCGGTAACCTTGAGTTTCCACTGAGCCGTGGATGACTGGAATGGGTGTAATGGTGGTCGCGCCGAGTGTGAAGCTTCCGTGTGTTTCGATCGGGTTTGGTTTGATGTAGCCTTTGTATTGATTAGAAGGCAGGAATGCCCAGCTAAAGATGCGCTTGAGCTCAGTAAGTAGGGCAGGAGAACCGTAGAGCGGGATAGGGGTGTCGGTATGCCAGCAAAAGGCGCGCAGTTCATCAAAACCTGTAATGTGGTCTAAGTGAGCATGGGTGTAGAGGACGGCATCTACTTGTGTGAGGTTTTCACGCAGTGCTTGCTCGCGGAGATCGGGGCCGCTATCGATTAAAATAGATTTTTCAGGAGTCTGAATATGAAGTGAGGATCGGGTGCGGGTGAGCTTCGGGTCATTAGAAGTGCAGACTTTACAGCTGCAGCCGATGACGGGCACACCTGTTGATGTGCCTGTGCCGAGAAATGTGATGGAAATTTCAGGTTTCAACTTGAGAAAAGTTTGCCATAGTCGCACTGACATCGCCAAGGAGATTGGTTCGCCAATACCAAAAAGGCTAAGAAGTCAGAGATAACACTAGAAAGCATGTTAAGTTTATTAAAAATCAAGAATTTAGCGCTCGTCGATGAGCTGGAGTGGCAGCTAGATCACGGACTCATTGGAGTCACGGGTGAGACTGGAGCTGGTAAGTCAGTCATCGTGGGTGCTCTGAAGCTAGTGCTTGGTGAACGTGCTGACAAGGGGTTAATTCGAACAGGGGAAGCCTCTTGTGTGGTGGAGGCTGTATTTGATTTGAAGAGCACTGCTGCCATTGATGCGGTGCTGGAAGAAGGCGGGCTAGAGCCCTGTGAAGGTGGGCAGCTCATTGTGAAGCGTATGATTGGGCAGAGCTCAAATAAGCAATTTTTAAATAACTCTCCCGCAACACTGGGTATGCTCAAGAGCCTAGGCTCTCACCTCGTTGACCTGCATGGACCACATGATCACCAAGGGCTGCTCTCAACTGAGCGCCAGCTATCTATGCTGGATGCTTACTCGGGCTCTGCGGCAGTGGATCTGGGCAAGTCTTACCGAGCGGCATGGAGGCAGTGGCGTGATAAGAGTGAGTCGCTGCGAGCATTTCAAACAGCGGATGTTGAAGGTGAGCGTGAGCTCGACCTACTCCGTCACCAACTCTCTGAGATCGATGCCGCCCAGCTTAGCCAGAATGATGGCGCAGATTTAGAGGCTAGTTACCAACGGTCATCAAATAGCTCTCGATTAGCAGAGCTCATTGGTGGTGCGGTCAATCTCATTAACGGGGGCGACGAAGCGGTGCTTGAGAGGTTAGGCTATTTGCAGAAAATGAGCCGTGACCTTGAGCGTCTTGATCCTGCTCTCAGAGATATTTTAGAAGGGGTTGAGAAGTCAGTTGTCGAGCTTCAGGAAATCGAGTCAGGCTTGACCGATTACTTGAGTGATTTGAGCACAGATCCAGCTGAATTTGCTCAGCTCGAAGAGCGGGTGAATACGGTGGAGAACTTGAAGCGAAAATACGGGCCTCAGCTAGAAGATGTGCTACTCCGTCGCGAAGAGGTGGCGCATCGTTTGGATTCTGTGGAGAATCGCAGTGAGAAAATCGAGATACTTCAAGTCGAGGTAGATACAGCTCTGAAAGAGGCAGGGGATCTGGGTGGCAAGCTCAGTGAACAACGCCGAAAGTCTGCTCCCAAATTAGCCAAAGAGATAGCCAAGCATCTCAAAGAGCTTGGGTTTAAACAGGCAGCCTTCGACGTGAAGCTTTTAGTTCATAGCGCTCCAGAATCGAGTGGCTTGGAGGGGGTTGAGTTTGAATTTGGGCCAAATCCTGGCGAGCCCTTAAAGCCACTGCGCCTCATTGGCTCGAGTGGTGAGATATCACGAGTGATGCTATCGGTAAAAAGCGCGCTAGCTGATCAGGACTCGACGCCTCTGATGGTCTTCGATGAGATCGATGCGAATGTTGGCGGTGAGATTGCTCGTGCTGTAGGTGAGAAGATGGCACATTTAGGTGATCGTCATCAGGTCGTTGCGATTACTCACTTCCCGCAGGTGGCTGCCGTGGCAGACCATCACTTCCTAGTGAGTAAGGATGTCGAGGACGGTAGAACCTGTTCCAGACTCATTGCTGTCGACGGACAAGCACGTATCGAGGAGCTAGTAAGGATGCTCGGTGGCGGGGGTGGCGAGGCACACGCTATGGCAGAGAGCCTACTCGTCAGGTAGGATTCGAGTGCTTGCAATATTCGTATTTGCAAGCAGCTTGAAGTCGCTTCCTTTGACATTTCTGTTGGCCGCCTCAAGAATTTCTATTTGCCAGTTAATCTGAGTTTCTAGCTGGTATTGAGTGTATTGGTTTTCATTCTCAAAACCAGCGGTGGCATTGACTTCGATGTGGCGCTCACCATTTGAAAATAGGCCTTCCTTAAACGATATTCCTACAGGGTCACCGATGATGTTTTTTTCGTCCGAATAGAAGTAAAAGCGCAAGACGCCAGAGGTTGATTCCTTGCCAAGTGTGATATTAACAACGGGGACAAGAATGGATTGCTTGTCGACATTGTCAAAATCGCTAGCTGGCATCCAGTGGGTGGAGAAATCAGTGATGGTGGCGTATTCACCTTTAGTCGGCAAATCAATGGTATAGGAAATCTCAGCTAGCTTGTTTTTCGAGTGGATCCATATGTATCCTAATAATCCACCACTAAGAAGCATGAGTGCTAGTGATGAAAGGGCTAGTTTCTCGATGATGGTGAGCTTAGGCTTTGTAGCTGCTTGGTTGTTTGCAAGCGGATCACCGACTTCTGCTAATGCTTCCTGTGTTGGCTGCTCGGTGAGGCTTTCATCGACGGGAGCATCGAGGTTCTTACTGAGGGGTGTAACCGTGGTATCGGAGGTGTTGTAGCTTTCATTGAGATCCCAGAGGTCATTCTCACTAGGTGTCTGTGCGGTTCGTTGAGATGAAGGGTTTGGGTTACTGTTATCTGAGCTGCTCATAGGAAGATGGTTTAGGGGGAGAGCCGAACGATGGTGAATATTCGACGACTCTGCAAGCGGTTTGTTTTGTGTCAGCTTATTTGTCTCAATGGCATATTTGGATTTGAAAATGAGGCTTACTAACTAATTGAGCTATTTCGAGCTTGATTCTAGGCGCATACTAGGCGAAGCAATCCACCTAGATTTAACTACTCTTAAAAAATCATGGCCGATAAAGAAGATAAAAACACCGAGAATGTAAAAGGCGCTTTCTATGTAGATAGTCAGTGTATTGACTGCGACCTTTGCCGCGAAACAGCTCCTAATAACTTTACCCGCGAGGAAGACGAAGGTTACTCTTATGTCTATAAACAAGCAGAAACCGACGAAGAGCGCGAGCAGTGTATCGAGGCTATGGAGGGATGTCCCGTCGAGGCAATCGGTGAGGATGGCGAAGAGTAAGTCAGACTCTGATCCATTTATTGAATCTTTGTTATCTTCATCACCGCTATTAAGTGGTGATGAGGCGACAAAGCGAGCGCCCGATGACCTGTCTCAAGATCTACAAGTTAAAGATCTAAAAACGAAGGGAAGGTCAAAGTCGAGGGCGAGGCGTGACACGAAAGTCCGCAAAAAAGCACGTAGTAAAATCCTCACCGAGTGGCGAGGTGGCATTAATCCGCCAGACCCAACGAGGAATATTCATTTGCCGTCAGAGTATTTAGACGACTTGTTGAAATCAATTGGCCTCTCAGATGGTATTGATGAGCAGCGCCTGAAGGACTGCTGGAGCCAAGTGGCTGGGAAGTTTGTCTCGCAGCACAGTAAGCCGGATTCCTTTAAAAATGGTGTGCTAGTTCTGCGTGTGGTGCAGCCAATGATGAAGTTTCACTTGCAGCAGATGAGTGGTAAATTACTAGAAAACCTTCGTCGTGAACTCGGGGAAGGCACCGTTAAGCAGGTGGTTTTTAAAATAGGCTAAAAATAATCAAAAAGAATGAAGCAATTAGACGTTGGAGGATACGAGAATTGGATATTCGATTGGTCAGGGACATTAGTCGACGACTTGGCGATGGTCATCGATGCGACCAATCACGTCATGCGCCATTACCAAAAACCTGAACTCACTCGGGAGAGCTTTCGCATGGAATTTCGCCTGCCCTACATGGATTACTATGCAGAGGTATTACCGGGGGTGGATCTTGATGAGTTAGAAGAGCACTTTAGAAAAGGTTTTGCCGACTCAGAGGCGTCAGGTGTGGTGTCACCACTTTTGGATCATGCTCTTGATTTTCTTAAGGAGTTGCAGAGTAGGGGGAAGCAGATGTTTATTCTCAGCTCGATGGATGCTCAGGCATATCACAAGCATGCCGCTGACCTAGGGGTCGATCACTTCTTCGAGGCTGCCTACGCTGGTGTGCTCGATAAGAGAGAGCAAATCCACCAGCTCATAGCCACGCACGGATTAGACCCAGAGAAGACTGTTTTCCTAGGTGATATGCAGCATGATGTCGACACGGCTAAGCATGGCGGCATTGGCTCTATTGCATTACTTACTGGCTACCAAAACGCTCAGCAGCTATCAGAAAGCTGCCCAGATCTTTTGGTAGATGATTTGTCTGAAATTAAGAAAATGTTCAACGATACCCCCTCACAATAGATGAAACGTAGTGATCAAATCTTTATCCGTGGCCTCAAGGTGTGCTGTCACGTTGGTGTGCCAGATGAGGAGCGCGCTGTTGCTCAGGAGCTGCATATTAATGTGACGCTCTCCCCCTATGAGTGCGAGGGTGCTCTCAATGATGATATCAATGCCACGATTGACTATTACGCAGTTTCACTACGAGTCGATGAGGTTGCTCGTGCTAAGTCAAGAAAGCTCATTGAGACGCTGGCAGAGGACTTCGCTGAGATGATCCTCGGTGAGTTTGCCGTGGCTGCTGTGATGATCGAAATCGAGAAGTTTATTATGCCCAATACACGCTGCGTGGGGGTGAAAATTACTCGTGAGGCGCTGTAGATGTCGTAGTTTCTGCGGCTAGGAATGATCTTTAGATGACAGTATTCTCAGCAATGCAGTTGAATATTCGCTAAGCTTCTTTACACTTATCCTCATGGAACTGGAAGTCTCTACGCCTGCACTGCTTTTCCCTGCGGTAAGTTTGCTGTTTTTATCCTACACGAACCGCTTTTTACACCTTTCGGCACTGATTCGTAAGCTTCATCTTGATTGGCAAAATAACCATGATGGCTTACTCCTTGAGCAGATTAGTAATTTGAGAAGGAGGCTCGTCCTTATTCGTTGGATGCAGTTTTTAGGTGCTGTTAGTCTGTTCTGCTGCGTGAGTGCTATGCTAGCTCTACTTTTTGGTTGGAGCTTGTTTGCTATTATCGCCTTTGTGACTGCTCTTGTGTTTATGGCGTGCTCGTTATTGGGCCTTACCGTTGAGGTGTGGATCTCAGGTGGTGCACTCAGAATCATGCTCAACAGCCTTGAGGAGGTTAGTAATGAAGCCAGGACGGCAAAGATCCTAAAGCAGAGAGAGTGACCCGCTGACCCGCTGTGCTGCTGAAATAATCCCTCCCTAGCTTTAATACTTGAGGATGGAGTGAATAGGGGTGTTGCCGAGCTGTTCTTTACCATTGAGCTCTGTGAGCTCGATGAGAAACGATGCAGCCATTAAGTTGCCGCCGAGTTTCTCAATGAGCTTGATAGCTGCTGCTGCCGTGCCACCTGTAGCTAAGAGGTCGTCGATGAGGAGGATGTTTTCACCGGGGGAGATCGCGTCTTGATGAATTTCTACAACATTTTCGCCATATTCGAGGGAGTAGGATTCTTGGTGTGTATTCCAAGGTAGCTTTCCTTTTTTACGTATAGGAACAAGGCCTGCATTTAAGTCGATGGCTATCGGTGTGGCGAAGATGAATCCGCGCGCATCGAGGGCTACGACTTTATCGATGCGCTGTCCTGATACCGTGGCTTTGAGCGCTTCGATAGAGGCTTTGAGCATTGCTGGGTCAGCTAAAATAGGGGTGATGTCCTTGAAAACAATACCGGGTATTGGGAAGTCAACGACATTGCGGATACCCTCTTGAAGTATAGTAGCGTGGTTGGCCATTACTTGGTTTTTGTTTTTTTGAGTTTTTTGATGGCTGATGGCTCTAGGTATCGAATTGCTAAAAAGTAGCGGTTTTGAATAACCCCTGTTCCAATCATGACAGATGTGGAATCATCGACACTCCATAGGTGGGAGAAGATCATGCCATCGGAGCTGTGTTTGAACTGAGATGGGAAGTCGTTGGTGCTTTGGGCTGGCCCGTAGGCTTGGTCTAGTAGCTTGATGCCTTTTTCCCAAGCTGGTTCTAGTTCAGCGTAGTATTGAGCTTGTTTTACGGGGTCTGATTTCAGGATGACTTCGCTGAGTTCATTCTTCTTCCATGCGAAGTGCAGAGAGTATGACAGGTCAGCGAGCTTATGGTTGCATTTGAAAATACCACTTAGGCCGAGCACACCAAATATGGAGTCGGACTCCTCTATGGTTACCAATTTGGAGGCATGAAGCTTGGATTTGACATCTGCCTTGCTGTCACCGAATTCTAGGGTGTCATAAACGCCAGCGTAAGTCTGCGTAGCAGATGTTAGCACGAGTGCGAGGGTGATGGAGAATAGTTTCCTTGGTGAAATCATAAGTTAGTTAGGATAATGGCCGAGTAAGTAAGATCTCATCACAAAGATGAGATTCTTTAACATTAAACTCATTAATCCCGATCTATCAAGGATCATTGTCAGCTTATACTGACTGTTAATTATACACTGAGCTTAGCCTTGAGTGAATCTGTAACCATTTTTGGGTTTGCTTTACCCTTAGAGAGCTTCATGACTTGGCCTGTGAGGAAGTTGAGCAGCTTGTCATTTCCCCCTTTGACGGCGTCGACTTCTTTTGGGTTATTGGTGATGACTTCATCGATGATGATGTCAATTGAGCCGGTGTCAGCAGGCTCAAATCCCATGGACTTCGCCATGTCAGCAGGCTGAGTCTCTGGCTTATCCCAGAGGGATGCGAATACATCACGAGCTTGATTGTTGGAGATAGTGCCAGCTTCGACGAGCTTTACGAGCTCGAGTATGTGTGTGGCGGGTAGCGGGCAGTCGAGGATGTCAGTGTTTTCCTCGTTGAGCTTAGCTAGTAGGCTATTGGTGATCCAGTTTGCGACTTTTTTGCCTAGCTTGGCATCAGAGGCAGCTTGTTCGAAGTAGTCGGCTAGTCGACGATCACTAGTGAGCACGCTGGCGTCGTAGGCATTAATACCGAAGTTCTTTTCGAAGCGGTCACGCTTCTCATGAGGTAGCTCAGGCACATGAGCTCGCATTTTTTCAACGATTTCAGCGGTGTGAATAGGCAGCAGGTCTGGCTCTGGGAAGTAGCGGTAGTCGTGGGCGTCTTCTTTGGTGCGCATCATTTGGGTCTCACCCAACTCAGAGTCCCAGCGACGTGTTGATTGGATCTGTGAAATTCCTGCATCGAGCTCTTCGGCTTGGCGGACGATCTCATAGTGCAGTGAGCTGCGGACTGCTGATATGGAGTTGAGGTTCTTGAGCTCGACTTTTTCGCCTAATTCTTGCTGACCGTGTGGACGGAGCGAGACGTTGACATCGCAGCGCATCTGTCCTTTTTCCATGTCAGCATCAGAGATGCCACCGTAGATGAGGATTTGCTGCAGTGACTTCAGGTAGGCATATGCTTCTTCTGGCGTGTCTATATCAGGATCTGAGACGATCTCCATGAGTGGGGTTCCTGCTCGATTGAAGTCTACCGTGGAGTTATTGGCGTGGTGGGTGGACTTGGCGACGTCTTCTTCTAGGTGAATACGTGTCAGTTTTACGGTTTTGCCTGGGTTAGGAATGTTTTTCTGAACTTCGGTAGGGTAGGCGATGTCGTAGAGCGGCACGCCTCCTCCGATGCATAATGGTAGGTCGAACTGAGTTAGCTGGAAGTTCTTCGGCATATCTGGGTAGAAGTAGTTCTTCCGATCCCATTTAGAAATCTCAGGGGTGCTACAGCCGATAAGCATTCCAGCTAATACGGTCTGCTCAATAGCATGTTTATTTAATACGGGTAGAGCGCCCGGTAAGCCTAGGCATACTGGGCAGGTGTTGCTATTGGGCTCCTCGCCGAAGCCGGTAGCACAGCCGCAGAACATCTTGCTGTGAGATTTGATCTGGCAGTGGACTTCGAGTCCGATCGTGACGATGTAATCTGAAATAGGCATAGAATTAAAAATAAAGGCGTGATGGAAATAGTTTCTTTTGGGCTCTGTGTGAGCTCTGAGAGAGTGCTGGTGGCAATTAAGCGGAAATGGCTGCTTATTTCAACGCTTGATTAACTAACTTTTCGGCGCGTGAAAGAGGCTAGGAGGGTAGTTTTAGACTCCCAGGATGATTCTGGCAGCGGAGAAGTAGATGACCATCCCTGAGATATCTACGAGAGTGGTAATAGCTGGGGCGGCAACGACAGCGGGGTCAAGCTTGATGGCTCTGGCTCCTATGGGGAGAAGTGCCCCTGTGAGTGTGGAGGTGGTGATCTGTGCGGCAATGGCTATGGATACAGCAAGAGCAAAGAGGGGCATGGTAATGTGCTCTGGAATCACGGGATGGAAGGCGGGAAGGACAATAATAGTAATACAAGCAATGCAGATGCCTAGACTAAGACCTAGAAGTGCTCCTAGGGTGAGCTCCTTGGTGGTAACCTTCAGGGTGGTGCCGTTTTCTAGCTCTCCAATAGACATGGCGCGGATGACCATGGCAGCGGCTTGGCCTCCTGTGTTTCCCCCCGCCGAAACTACCATAGGGAGGTAGAGGGCTAGTAGGAATATACTGCTGAGGACGTGCTCGAAGCGCAGCATGACGTAGCCAGATAGAATGGCGAGTAGGGCGAGGATGAGTAGCCAGGGGAAGCGACGCTTGAAGTGAGTGGCTATGGAGGTGTTAAGGTAGGTTTCTTCTGATTGCTCACCTGCAATACCTGACATTTTCTCAATGTCTTCAGTGGATTCCTCCTCGATGATTTCTAGAACATCGTCGTGGGTGATGACACCGAGTAGGTGGTTGGACTCATTGACGACAGGGAGCAGGGTCATGTCATACTTGGAGAACATCTGGGCTGCTTCTTCCTGATCGGCTGTTGCGAGGATGTAAATGTCGACTTCTTCCATGATGTCGAGAACGAGCTTGTCGGAGTCATTGAAGGCGAGTGCTCGGAGTTGTGTCTTTCCTTTGAGCTTCCCTTCGTCGTCGACAACGTAGATTCGTGCGAGTGATTGCGCGGAGTCTTTATACTGGCGAAGGCTCTCTAGCGCTGACTTGAGCGTCATGTGCTGGGTGAGTGTGGCAGCATGCGTGGTCATCCTACCACCAGCGGACTGCTCATCATAACGCATGAGCGTTCGAGTGGTCTCCTCTTCTTCTGGCTGAAGTAGGGCGAGGTATTTCTCGCGGGCCTGTGGTGTCACGTCCTGCAGCAGGTCGGCACGGTCGTCGTCGAGGATATGGTTGAATATCTGGCGCTGGTCGTGTTCGCGGAATTGCTCGAGGGTTTCCTCAACGAGTGTGTCGGGGAGCTCAACGAGGATTTCTGAGATAGTTTTGGTGTCGATCTGTGCCGTGAAAAAGAGGCGGCTTTCAGGGTCGAGGTTCTCAAAGGTGCTGGCTAGGTCAGCATAGTGAAGGATTTCAGCGTGGCGGGTGAAGGTGGCTTTGTCTTGTTTTTCGATGGCTTCTTCGAGGGCCTGAATATCTAGTGATCTGCTTTCTTCTGCCATGCCATTTTTCTAGCGTTAGTTGGTATAAAACAAAACACCAAACTTAGAAAAAACTAAGTTTGGTGTGATGGGTGATTCTTCAGTTAGTCGTTATTAATTCACAATCTTCACTTGCGTGCCTACGCGTGTTTTGGCGAAAATAGTGCTGACTTCAGGTCGGGGCATTCTAATGCAACCATTTGAACCCGGGTAGCGGTGCACGTATTTGCTGTAGTGCATGCCGATACCGTCGTCGCTGAGGCGCATCCAGTATGGGAGGGCTGAGCCGACGTATTTATCATAGCTGCCGTCATACTTGCGGCGATCTCCACCATAGACGGGCTTGCCGTTTTTATAGAGTGTGCCGAAGATGTTGGATCTCTTCGTTGCTATTTTACTGGTGATTTTGAAGTCTCCAGTCGGAGTTCTTTTACCAGCTTTACCTGTGCTGCATGGGAGGTCGATGGCTACTTGATCAGCGACAAATAATTGCGCGCGCTGGTCTGACAAATCGATAAGAACTTTAGTATTTGATGAGTTAGCACTTCTAAGGAGTGCTTCGTCGCGGAAGACTTTACTTGTTTTTGGGTATTCAGAGCTGTTTCGGAACTGCTGGTGGGGAGTCTGTCTGACTTGGTTAATACCACAGCTTGGAATAATAACTGCTGCGGTAGCTAAGCTTAAGGCGAAGAGGATAGTTTTCATGAATGGGTTAAGGTGAGTGGTTTACTTACTTCACGATGGAGACCTTCGTGCCTACCTTGACCTTTTCAAATACGGTAGCAATGGCTGAGGAGTGAGTGCGGATACAGCCGTGGGATGCTGGGTAGCGAGGCACTTTGCCCTGGTGCATTCCTACGCCGTCATTAGTGAGGCGCATCCAGTAAGGCATAGCTGCTCCTACATATTTACCTCCTTCTGGGACTTTGTCGACGCGTGAGTCGGCATCTCCTTTGACAAGACTGCCAGCAGCATCATAGATTTTCCCGTAGAGGTTAGAGCGCTTGTCTTCGATTTTTTCGCTGATGTAAAATGTGCCTGTTGGGCTAGGGTATTCTTCTTTTCCAGAGGAGATAGGGTAGTCCATGACGAGTGTAGAGCCATTATAAAGGTATCCACGCTGGTCTGAGAGGTCGATTGTTACGCTAGCATTTGAGCCGCTCGTGTTCGCGAGTTCTTCTTCGTTTTTCCATACACCATAGTTTCTTGGGTAATTCTTCTCCGCCTGAAAGTGTGTGTAGGTGCCAGGCTCGTGTGGGTTGATATAAACAGCTTTGAGAGGTGCTGTTTGATTAGGGTTAGGCTTAACCGGTGCTATTACTCCGCAGCTATTGAGCAGGAGTGATAGGGCGGCAGCACTAAGGGTGAGGACAAGGGGGATTGGTGGGGTCTTGATCATAGTCTGAAACAGTAGTGAGGAAGATCTTGTTTGGTAGAGTGTGCTGATCTAAATGGCAAGCTCGATCAGTTTGACTGGTTATAGATGAGTCGTTTTATGAGAATAATTTGAGAATCTGTGGCCATGCCATGTTACCCAAATAGATACCCAGAATACCTGTAATGCCAGCAAAGGCATTAGGTGCAGGGAGCGGCAGCTTAAGAGCTGTGAATAGTAGCCCAACGACAAAGCCTGTAAATAGGGACAAGAGTGAAATGAGTAAGACTTGATTCATGCTAGTAATTTAATCCCAAATAATGCCTTTGGCTAGAGTATTTGTTTTGATCATCAATGTGACAGCTTGTCACGCTGATCTTATTTGTAATCAAGGCTTTAGTGTGGCATCGAGAAATGTGGCTAAGTATTGATCGTGAGTTGTAAACACATAGAAAATGTGAAGGGTGCTTGCAATGAAAACTCATTTAGCCATCATGGATTGATCAGATGAATGCGGGTCTCGCATTCAAAATAGAATACAAAGAATTATAATGAGCGAAAACCTTAAGGAAATAACTGAAGCTGAATTGGTTGCAAACTTTCAAGCACTATGGGAGAAGGCTCAAAGTGCCTATGAAATAAAGAATTTCACCTATACGATTAGTCTGTGTGAAGCTATTTTAAAAGAATACCCAGGCTTCCTTGACGCACGTCGCCTTTCTAGAACCAGTGCGGTAGCTGAGAATATAGGAAAGAAGGTGAAAAAAGGTTTATTTGGAAGCAGCGGACTCAAGCTTCCTTCAAACAGCAAAAAAGATCCGCTTGATGCCATGGTGCATATTGAGAAGGAACTCGCCAAGTCACCTGCTGACGGCGAGGCTAATGATATGCTCTTTGAGTGTGCAAAGAGAGTTGGTCTACTTGAGACAGCTGCATTCGCTCTCGAAACAGTGCGCAGTGGGTCACCTGAGAATGAAAAGCTATTGCACAAGCTCGCTGACTTCTATCTCGGAAGAGATATGTCTGCTGAGGCGGCTGCGGTATTTACTAGTATCAGTGAGAATAATCCAGCGGACATGGTCGCTATGAAGGGTGCTAAAGACGCAACCGCGAGAGCATCCATGCAGAAGCAAAACTGGGAAAATGCTCAGGATATTAAGGATTTGATGAAGGACTCTGGTGAAACAGCTGACCTAGAAGCTGCCAACAGAGCTGCCATGACTAAGGATCAGCTGAAAGAAAAGCTCGCCAAAATCTCAGCAGAATACGCTCAAGACAACCAAAACCTTAGCTTGGTAAAGCAAATTGGTGATGTGTATGAACAGCTAGAAGACTGGCCTAATGCTTACTCATTCTACAACTATGCCTATGCACTGAGTAATAAGGATGTTGCCCTACAGGCGAAGGCAGAGAAAATGAAGGATATGGCTGCTGACTTTCATGTCGCGCAAGTCAAGGCTGCTTACGAGGCTGATCCGAATAATGCAGAGCTTAAAGCTCAGTATGAAGAGCTCACAGCTAGCCGAACAGCTAATCAAGTGGATGAAGCACATGAGAGGGTGGAGCGTAACCCAACCGACCCGAAGCTCCGCTACGATCTTGGACAGGCTCTCTACAATGCAGGCGATTATAGCGATGCTATTCCTCATCTTCAGCAAGCGACTAGAAACCCTCACATTCGCACGAAGGTGCTGCTGCTTTTAGGCAAGACCTTTAAGGCGAAGAATATGAATGACTTGGCCATTAAGCAGCTTACTGATGCCCTAGCCGATCTATTGACCATGGATGACACGAAGAAAGAAGTGCTTTATGAAAAAGGCCTCATTCATAGTGATACTGGTGACGCGGCAGGAGCACTTGATAGCTTCAAGCAAATTTACGAAGTCGACTATGGCTACAAGGATGTTGCCCAGCGTGTAGAGGGGTCATATAAAGGTTAGTCATCTATTTGACTCACTGAAACCAATCAACTACCTCAGGAAAGCACGGCTCTCCTGAGGTTTTTTTGTTTGGTATCTCTGGTGATCATAGCTAGCCGGAGCGATGCCGTGGTTGGTTTTTGTCATATGGAAATAAATTAGTTGGTCGCTGAGATGGTTGGTATGATATGAAATAGTCATGACGCGTAAATACCTAGCCCCTTTATTAGCTTTTTTCGCTACTTGGCCTATTGTAGCTGTGGCTGATGGGCGTGATACTCATGAGCATAGTGATGATTTTCGTCATTGGGAGCTAGCTAGTCGTGATCCAGATCGTATTTTTCTTACCTTTCATGGGGACGCGGCTACTCGCCGAGCTGTGACTTGGCGCACCAATAGTCGTGTAATGAAGGCCTTTGTTGAAGTTGCTCCCGCACTGGCTGAGCCTGGCTTTGATCGTTTGGCCAAGAGCATCCCTGCGGCTACTGAAGTGGTCGATTTAGCTGAAACGAAAGGTGCTAATCAAAGTAAAGTGCACTACCACTCAGCTGTTATGAGTGGTCTGAAGCCCGATAGCCTCTATGCTTACCGAGTGGGTGATGGTGATAAGCGTTGGTCAGAATGGATCCAGTTCAAAACAGCGGCAGAGTCGGCCAAGCCCTTCAGTTTCATCTATTTTGGTGACGCTCAGAATGACGTGCACAGCCGCTGGTCACGTGTGATTCGTATGGCTCACCAGACGGCTCCTCAGGCTGCTTTTGCTCTGCATGCAGGAGATCTTATCAATAAAGCTAACTCCGACACCGAGTGGGCTGGGTGGTTTAAGGCGGGTAGCTATCTGCATGCTCAGTGGACTGGTATCCCCGTTGTGGGTAATCACGAATATCTTCACGGTGGTGGCGCTAAGGAAAGCCAGCGTAAGATGTCGATGCTCTGGCAGCCGCAGTTTACTATTCCTATTGCAGAGGGTCTCTCTGAGGAGCTACATGAAACGGTCTACACCGTTGAGTATCAGGATGTGCAAATCATCGTGCTAAACTCGATGAAAAGCACCGAAGAGCAGACAGATTATATGGAGCAGCAGCTGAAGAAGCCCGGCTTTAACTGGCGCTTTTTAACGTTTCATTACCCGATTTATAGCCCTCGCTTGAGAGAAAGGCATGCCTTGCCGAAGTCTACGCGTAAGCAGTGGCGGGAGCTCATCGCGAAATATAAAGTCGACTGTGTCTTTCAAGGACATGACCACGCCTATCTCCGTGGGCAGGTGCCGATGCGTTCAGCAGCAGATCAGAAAAGTAATCAGCTACAAACCCTCTATGTCGTATCGGTCAGTGGTCCTAAGCAGGGGATTCCAGAGCCTAAGCATATGGATTCATACAAGGCCGAGGGATTTGAATCCGTGAGGGGAGCTGCCAATACCCAGTTCTTTCAAATGATTGAAATCGATGGTGATGAGATGATTTACAAGGCCTACACCACCGCTGGAGAGCTCTACGACGCTGCTGTGATTAAAAAGAACTTTAAGACGGGTATAAAAACGATTCGTCAAATGATACCAGATACTCAGGAGCGCACTTTTGAAAATACGCAGAAATACAGCTCGGATAACCTTAAGTAAGATGTTTCAGGAGGCGTGTCTTCACTAGGAGAATAGTCCCATTTGGTGTGCTTTGTGGACTGCTTCTGGAGCATTTTTGACTTCGAGCTTGAGGTAGAGGTGTCCTATGTGGAAGCCCACTGTTTTGGGGCTGATGTTTAATTCGCCAGCGATTTGTTTCTGCACTTTCCCTTCGGCTAGGAGGCTAAGGACTTGGAGTTCTCGGGTTGAGAGGTTACTGTCGTTATCGGCTGAGATTCTTACCTTTCGTTGATTATTCAGAACGTATCGCATCATCACCGGGTCAAGGGATGTTCCGCCTTGTGTAATGGTTCTAATACCATCAGTAATTTCGCTTAAAGAGGACTCTTTGAGCAGGTAGCCAACGGCACCATTGGAGATGGCTGATATGATGTCTTCTTCTTTATTGGACTGAGTGAGGATGAGAATTTCAGCATGAGGGCAGAGTTCTTTGAATTGGGGGATAGCTTCTAATCCTGAAATTCCAGGTAGGCAAAGGTCAAGTAGGACGAGATCAGGTGTAGTTGTTGTGAGTTGCTCAGTAAGGCTCTGTAGTGCTGCTTCTGCGGTGTTAAACTGCCCAATGATGGTCATGTCGGGTTCGTCATCTAGTCCAAAGGCTAGGACTTCGCGGAATCTAGGGCTGTCTTCTACTAGGAGAATGCGGGTGTTTGTTTTCATAGTGGGGGGGGAGTTCTTAGCCTTGATCGCTTGGTGGGTTGTTTCTACGGGTTAAAAGACGCGCTAAAAGTGATTGGGTATTTAAGGTCAAAATCAGGCTGTTTTCTCCGCTTGGTGTGACTTCGTAGTCGAGTTTTGCCCTCAGGAGTGCTGCACGACGCTGAAGTGATGAGGGGGCTTGGTTGAGGAGGGCGCCATTATCACAAAGTTCAAGTCGAATGCAGTCAGAGGAGCCGCTAAGTTCGGTATGGCATGCGCTGGTATTAGAATGTCGCAGGATATTAATGATGGCTTCTTTATAATAGAGTGAGATGTCTAGCCGCTTACGAGCTGGTAGTTGTTCGATCCATTCTAATCCCTCGATGTCGAGCTGGTGGTCGATCTCACCGAGCAAGCGTTGGTTGATACGTTTCATTTCTGCCACGAGATCATCGCAGGCAGTTTCGGCCTGTAGCATATTCATGCAGTGACGCACTGAGTGACGGCTGTGGTTAGATATTTCTTTGAGCTTAGTGAGTGTGTCCGTGAGCTTAGGCTTCCGGTCGATATTCTTATAGGCAAGGTCACCAAGTAGCGCAACAGCGTGAAGGTCGGCTGAAAGCTCATCATGAAGATTGGCCGCCATCCGCTCACGCATTTGGATGATCTTTCGTAAGCTCATCATCCTACCTAGAAGAATGACAACCAATATACCGATGGCGAGTCCAATGCCAGCTCTTCGCATCCATCTCAAACGACTTTCTTGCTGAGCATAGAGGGCTTCGAGCTTTGTATGTATTTCTTGTTGCTCCATTTCCAGGTCATGGCGTTCTGCAAGCTGGTTCATCCATTGGCGTATGGGTATTATGTGTCCATAGAAGTTAAGACCATCGGTGAGCCTCTCGATGTTTTGCTTTTTGATCGTTTGGAAATTAGCCGTGAATAATTTTCCTTTAGCTACATTCATACCGTCGGCAATGAGTTCGATTTCACTAAATCCTATTGCCCTTCGTTTGCTTTGAGACGAGGGTTCTAGCTTTTCATAGGATAACATGGCTTCACGTAGACGAAGGTAGCGCGAGGGGGTGCTGGTCACACGGTGCTGCAGGATAGGCCCTACTTCTAGGAGGGAGTTGTATTGAACATTAGCTAAGATCTTTGTTTTGGCAAAATCTGCTGTCAGTGAGCCTTCTAGAACCCAGTGATGGGGGATGCCTGAATCAGAGGCTGTGTATAGCGGCACAGAGTAGTTAGTGTAGGTCGCATGTAGGTTGATATGACTAATCGAGTAAGGTTCCCCTAAGTCAATGGTGAGGGCGTAAAGATCATTTGTGCCTCCATTGCTGATGACTGAGTAGCCTTGCTTACCCTTTGCAGCATTCATGATGTAGGGGGTGAAGCCGTCGGTGAGGAATTGAGGATGCTGAGCATACTGACCGTTGATAAAGCCCTTAGGGATTTTCACCTTTCGCCTAAGTGCGATGTTCTCTGAGCCACTGAAGATGAGGACTTCTGCTAGCTTCAAGATATAACGATCATTAATAGCGTGGCGAGAAAGCTCTGATATTTCAATGCGCACCCATGATGCTTCAAGTGAGCAGTCAACGACAAGGGGTGCTCTGCGAGGAAGTAGTCCGTCAGACTTATCATAGCGTGCGACTTCGATCCCCTTTTGGTCGTCACCACTGCCTGCGATAATGGCGAACTCTACAGGGAAACCATCAGATTGAATCTTCCCTAAGGAGTTTTGGCTAATGGCGGGGACGAGTATGATTTGATCAATCGGAGTTAGTTTTTCTAACTGGATTTCTAACCAGATAGAGCGCTTCGCATCTTTGTGTTGGTTAGAGGCAATGCCGATGGGGCCGAAACCACCGCGGATACTTATACTGGCTAGGTTACCCAGTGATTTTTCAATGGTTTCAAGCCGTTGCTTGAGCTGAGTGATCTCCTCACTGGGCGAGGGGGAAGGGGGGAAGGGGGCAGCTGCAATCGTGGATGTGAGCCAAGGTGTGAAAATGAAAACAAGGAGGCTGTAGACCCTGTATAAATCTCGATGCATAAGCTTACTTTTATAATAGAATAAAGGTTTTGCAATCCAGATTGCAATTTGAAGTGAATTGAACACCAAATGAAGAGAACTAGTAAAACGCCTAGCTATGCGGATCACTTTTTTTGAAATATATATATTCAGCCTCCCCTAAAGCTGGAGAGGAGTAAGGGCTTTGACAGATATTTTGTGTTTCTGGTCTTCGTTCCCAATCATTGATTTTCAAATCGATGATTGATAAATAATTCC
>JALZUH010000070.1 GCA_023301645.1 Akkermansiaceae bacterium | reverse complement strand
CAGTATGCACTGTTACTTATCTTAGTAGTTAGCCCACTAATGCTTGTTGCTATCTCTCTAGGGAGTCGCTTTGGCGCTACTGCTGGCTATGTGGTCCCGCTCTTCTTAGCTCTCTACGGTATGTATGGAGTGGGGTATTTGGCTATGATGACAGAGGTGGAAGATAATGTGATACTAGATACCATTTACGTTCTCTCTCCGCACTACCACCTGGCGGATCTTACCCCGCGCTTGATTTTTAGTCAGGGGGCTATGTTGGGCTCAGAATTTATGCAGTTAGTGATGTATTTCTTGGGGCTTAAACTCATTTTCAGTGTGTTTTCTGCACTAATATTCAGAGCGAAATCAGCTATTTAATCATCTGATGAATATTTTAGCAAAGAAGGTATCTACTGCTGTCGCCATCGTCGCAGGTGCTGGCCTCTGGGGAGCTAATGCTGTGAGTCTGGATCGCAAGGGCGAGCTTGATTACACACCTAATGTGGCAACTGTGAAGGGAAGCCCTTATGGTAAGGTCTTAGCGCTCGCGATGCAGGGCCCTATTGATTTCTATTGGCATGATGGTCAGACGCATGATGATGCCTATATCTTGAAGGCGGAAAAAAAGAAAAACTCTAACAATGGCGGGGAGGCCGATCAAGCTGGAGGTGGCGATGGTGGTCATGGTCACGCTCATCATGGCGGCGAGGATGGAGATCATGCACATCATGGCCATGCGCATGAGCCTCCCAAGTCTTCAAAGCAGGGGGTCGAGCGCCCGTGGCATGCTAATGCGAAGGAGAAGATCGCAACCCTTACCGCCTACACTCACCGCAATACCAATAATAAAAGGCGGAGTAAAGAGCAGGTGCGATACTTACAAGAGGCTACGGAAGATAAGCTTAGATTTTCTAATGACTTAGACCCGACCAACTACACTAACTATGGTAACTACCAGATTTTTCTATCTAACTCTAACGTTGGTCGATATCTAGTAGATGCCGAGCAGCACGTGACTCTGTCGCGCGATACGCTGAGGATATGTAAGGAAGAGCCTCATGATCCCGCAGCATGGATTACCGCCTCGATGGCAGCCTATGATTTAGCCTATTACATGGGGGGGAAGCCTGAGCGGTATAGCCTCGATGAGGTGAGGGCAATGTTGGCTGAGTTTGACTACTGTATTGCGCGTTATGCTGTGTTGCTTGAGGAGCACCGTGTCTCAGGGCGCCCTTTCTCAGTGGTGAAGGCTAATGAAATGATAGGGCAGGGTAATTTTTTAACGAAGCTTCGTGATGCATTTGATATTTATATGGAGCGTCTGAGTAAGGAAAGAGAGGGTGCAGCGCAGTAAAGTGAAGTATGAACTTGCGTTGCGAATATTTTTATCTAGTTTAAGAAGTTAATTATATAGCACATGATTTTTTCTAAGAATAAAAAAGAGGAGAGGCAAGGAGATGGGCAAGATTCTGTGCCAGTGCCTGCACAGGAACCTGGGTTAGGAGCTGCTCCAGCACCCGCTGTCGCCGCTCCTGTAGCTAAGGTGGCAGAGCCTGCTGTTTCAGAAGTTTTCAGTAAGGATATGTCAGGAACTAGACTACTAGGACTGATTTTCCAAGTTTGTGAGTCAATGGGCGTGTCAGATGTGCAGATTCGCTCCAATCTCCCAGTCTATATCGAGACAAACCACGGTATGGAATGTCTTGATCACTTGGGTGCGCTAGACACAGACCAAGTTTATGAGATCTATCGTGAGCTACTTGGTAATCGTGAGTCGGCTAGTCACGGCTTCGGTGAAGATCCAGCGGCTTCTTCCGGTCACGCGAAGATCGACGCCGCAGTAGAGGTGTTTAAGGAAACCCACGTCGATGACTTTTCCTGTAATGGTATCCATGTGGAGGCTACGGGTAAGACATCAGGGCGTCTTCGTGTGCAGGTGCACCTCAGCTCTAATGGTCTCGGGGTGACTTGCCGTATATTAAATGACTCAATCCCAAGGATTCAGGTATTGGGAATCGATCCAGATACTGAACAGATGCTCTGTAATGCCGTGCAGCGACGTGCGGGGCTATGTCTAGTCACGGGGCCGACAGGCTCAGGTAAGTCGACTACCCTTGCTGCTATTATTGACTGGCTGAGGCAGAATTTTTCCAAGCATATTGTCACCGTTGAAGACCCAGTGGAGTATCAATACCCGACTGATATGGACGCTCTCGACGGCTCTGGTAAGAAAGTGATGGCGCCTAGTATTGTCACCCAGCAGGAGGTGGGGAGAGACCTAGCGTCCTACCGCCAAGGTCTTAAGGATGTTCTTCGTAAGGCTCCTCATGTTATTCTTCTGGGAGAAATTCGTGACAGAGAGGCCATGGAGACCTGCATGGAGGCAGCACAAACGGGTCACTTAGTGCTTTCGACACTGCACACCACTGGTGCGGTGAAGACCATGGGTCGTATTCTCGAGATGTATCCCAAGGAGAATCACGGAGCAGTGCTTAATCGCCTCAGTGAGATTCTTATCTTTATTCACTCGCAAGGTCTGCTCAGTGGCCATGATGGTCGCGTGCTTACCTATGAATTCCTTCAGAATAATACCGATGCTTCTGCGAGCTCGATTGTAGCCTATGAGAAGGGTGCTCGCTCACTGGAAGATGTCATCAAGCAATCAGGAAACATTGCCTGGGATGATAAGTTGACACAGCTTTATGAAGAAGGTAGGATCTCCAACGAAACTTTTGAGAATGCTAGAATGCACAGAGAAGATACTGAGTATGTTTGATGTGTGTAATAGGAAACTCGGAAACGGCACTCGTGCCATATAAATAAATAAACATAATAATGAAAACAAACTACACTAAAAGAAAGTTAAAGCCAGGCGTAACTCTTATCGAGCTTACCGTGGTTATCGTCGTGATCCTATCACTTATCTCAGTTCTCTTCATCGGAGCGCAGGCATACAGAAATGGCGCGAGTCGTTCAGCTTGCATCGTTAAGCTACGCACAGTTCACCAGTCCATCAGATCTCACCAGAACATGAACAACGGTGTCCCAGGAGAAGCCCTTAAAGCAGGTGCTACCGATTACACCACTGCTATCGTTGGGCCGACTTTGTTTCTAACAGCAGCTCCAGTATGTCCGAGAGATCAGGTCGCTTACACAGGAATGGGCGCAGTGTTATATCCTGGTAATAATGTGGTTGGTGTAACATGCACTAACTTTAACAACGCAGATGA
>JALZUH010000069.1 GCA_023301645.1 Akkermansiaceae bacterium | reverse complement strand
GCCGACGATGTGCATAGTCTTAATGGCCACTTAGTGGATTCGCACGATGAAGATGATTCACATGAGATTCGTGATCCGTTCCACGTGGAACAAATTCCCTGCCACATCACTTATACCAATCCCAAAACACACGACATCATTGCTAATAATCTGGATAAGTCACCGATGTATTGTGGTAAGATTGAGGGCCCGGGGCCTCGATACTGTCCGTCGATTGAGGATAAGGTAGTGAAGTTTGCAGAGAAGGAGCGTCATCAAGTTTTCCTCGAGCCTGAGGGTCGTCATACCAGCGAGTATTACATCAATGGCGTATCGACTTCTCTACCTTATGAAGTGCAGCTCGATTTCATTCAGTCAATTGCAGGTCTAGAAAATGCCCAGATCATTCGCCCTGGCTACGCAGTAGAATACGACTATTGTCCGCCTACTCAGCTGACTCAGACACTAGAAACCAAGCGAGTCTCTGGGCTCTACTTTGCTGGGCAGATCAATGGCACATCTGGATATGAAGAAGCAGCAGCTCAGGGTCTGATGGCAGGGACTAATGCGGCACTCAAGGTGATGGGACAAGACGAACTTATCCTACGCCGTGACCAAGCCTACATTGGCGTGATGATTGATGACCTAGTAACCAAGGGCACAACAGAGCCTTACCGCATGTTTACCTCAAGGGCAGAATACCGACTACTGCTTCGTCAAGATAATGCGGACACTCGCCTATCCCCTCTCGCCGTTGAATGTGGGTTAGTAAGCGGTGCTCGTGCTAAGCGTATTAGTCAGAAAGTAGTAGATCTAGAGTCAGCGATGACACTCATTCCGACTATCTCATACGGAGGCGTGAAGCTTGATCATTGGTTCAGAAGATCGGAAAATACTTGGGACACTCTACCACAAGAAATCGTCCAGCAGGTGCCAGCTCATCTTTGGGATATCGTTGAGATTGATTTCAAGTTCGCAGGACACCTCAGTCGTCAGCAGACTCAGATTGATAAACTCCTCAGAATGGAAGATAAGCGTATCCCCGATTCATTTGATTATTCGAAAGTCACAGGACTAAAAGCAGAAGCCCGCCACCATCTTACTACGATTTCGCCGAGCACAATTGGTCAGGCGTCACGTATTTCAGGAATCACACCTGCTGATATTGCCATTTTAGCAGTCGCGATGCGAAAATAGTCATTTGGGCGCTGAAAACCCTCAATATCGGTAAAAACGGGCAAAAAACTCTATTTTTAGAAATCAGCCTAATCTATTGATTTATAAAGCTTCGTTGCCATTTTCACCCTGTTTTAAGGCCCTGAGAATCGCGTAGAATTCATGACCCTGTCATATGGTGCGGTTTGAAAAGTGACTTTCAGCTCAAAACACTGCGAAATGATACAGAAATGCCTCTGAGAAAAAATTCGGATGAGTCGTGGCGAAATTTGAGTGTGAGTTTTTTTTCACCCATGAATAAAATCTCCACCCAAGGCTTGCTCGACAAGACGGCCGACAATTTTATAATATCACCACTGTGAGCATCACACTGCATCCAGAATTTGTTCATTCTGACCAAGACCCCTATTTACTAGCACTTTCTGGTGGTAGGGATTCTGTTGCCTTACTGCATCTATTACTCAGCTTAGGAGTAGAGAATTTAGTCCTCTGTCATGTTAATCACGGGCTTAGAGGCGAGGAGTCAGATTTAGACGCTGCTTTCGTAGAGGCACTTGCTAAGAAACACCAGCTACGCTGTGAAATATCTAAAATAGATGTGAAGCAACGCATGTGTGATAAAGGTGAGTCAATGGAGCTAGCAGCTAGACTGTCGCGCCATGAATACTTCGCCTATTGTGCGAGCAAGCACGAGTGCCGTAGAGTCCTCCTTGCCCACCATGCTGATGACCAGGCAGAAACCGTGTTATTCAAGCTTCTACGAGGTTCTGGAGGCTTGCAGGGCATGAGTTATAGCAGCGGCCATACAGTAGCTGATGAGGAGCTTGAGCTACTACGCCCGCTACTTTTCACGCCGCGTGAGGAGATTAATAAGTATATAAAAACTCACGGTATTACCTATCGTGAAGATTTAAGTAACGCCGAAGCCGTCGCGGTGAGAAACAGGCTTAGAAATGAAGTCATGCCACTGCTTAATGATATTATGAAGCGTGATGTCAGCATGAGTATTAACCGCGCGGTATCTATCTCAGCACTACAAGATAAAGCACTACGTGAGGCACTCCAGCAGCATGAAGTTGAAGACCCACAAGGGAGGCTCTTCCTCCCTGTGATCAATACACTGCCCGCTGCACTGAAATACTTAGCTCTTCATGATTACCTGAAGAAGCAGGGTGTAAGTAACATCAGTTACCAGTTACTCGATGAGTGTCTTGATATCCTATCTGAGCAAACGAGCTCTAAGGTCAATCTACCCGGCGGACGATTCTTCAGACGTAAGCAGCAGCGTGCTTTCGTCGAATAAGGGGCTAGAACCCCTTATTTATAAGCTACAAATGATTACTGTGAGAAGGGTCTATTTTCTTCAAGCGAATGGAAACGCCGCAGTAGATGCAGTAAAACCAGTGGAATAGAAGAACGTGAAGAGCCGTCGAGACTATAGGTCCCATGAAGGGGATACGGTGAGCTTTTACATGCTTATTGCAGCTCATGGGGGTAAATTGTTTTTGTAGGCAAACGGGGCAAGTTGAGCCTGTCGCGGAGATAGACTGAATAATAAAAGTGATCATCAGGGAGCCAAATAGTGAGATAATGGCAATATTACCCTCTCCTAGCTCTTCTCGTGTGATGAGTAGGTAGGGAATGGTGATGAGGGCAGCGATGAATAGGGTGAGTAATAAGATCGTGAAGAAAGCGGGAATCCTAATGCTCATTGGGTGAGAATGCGGCACGCCTTTAATATGACGGCGTGATTGGTGATCGACCTTCTGGCCAACGTTTACTTCGACCGCATCAGTATGTAGAGTAGCCCACTCTTGTAGCTCGGTATTACTTGCCTCATCAAATGACTTGAATTGAGGGGAGGAAGCAGGGTCATCGAGTGAAGCACCATCCAAAGTAGGAGCATTCGAAGCTAAGTCACTATCCGAAAAATCACCGAGTAAGATACGGTGACCTCCCATATTAATGACGGTGTCCTCATCACAGTCACACAGCAAAGTTGCAACTGGGATATCGGAAACGGCGAAGCCATTAGTGTTAATTAAATGAGGTGAAAGCTTTTGGGCAACAGCAGCTACTTTGAGCGAATCAGCCAATAAATAAGTGCGGTTTAGCTCAATAGCATTATAACGAGGTGTATTACCTGTGGAGTGATGGGGATATTTTACCTCATGTTTTTCCTGCTCCTCAGCTGCGTGGTCGATCCATTGATTGACCTCCTCTAGCTTCGGATTGTAGCTAGAGAATTGCAGGTGGTTATTGGCCTGAATCATCTCCTCCAGTAATACCTCGGGGTCCTTAGACGCTAGAAAACCCACCTGCACACAGCCAATAGCCTCAAGTAGCACTATGGCTTCTTGAGGAATGGTTAAAGTATGAATACTGGGTTTGATCATGTCTTGGAGGAGTTTAGGTATTACTTGAGGCTAGCACGCATTTCTTCGAGCTGGCTGAGCTTTTGTGCCCACTCATCGCGTCGCGCTTTTTCACGCTCGACGAGCTCAGCAGGTGCTTTGTCAGTGAATGCAGCGTTGCTGAGTTTACCATCGCACTTTTTCACTTCTTTTTCAATTTTTGAAATCTCCTTATCAAGGCGAGCCTTCTCAGCCTCAACGTCGATGAGTCCTTCGAGAGGCATGTAGATTTCCCCCACATCTGATACAGCGGCGGGTGTGCCCTTGGGCGCATCATAAGCATCTTGCACAGATATAGTGCCGCCAGCCAGTAAGCCTAGCACGTCAGCTTCAGCTGCTAGCCAGTGACTGGATTTGATAACGATAAAGGTGACATCCTTACGTGAAGCGACATTATACTCCGCCTTGAGATTACGCATCTTACCTGCCGCGGTATAGACGTCATCAGATTTAGCAGCCTCTGACTCGCCGCTAGGTGATAGCGGACTATCTGGGTAGAGTTTCTGCATGAGGAACTCCCCCTTTGCCACATAGCCCATACGAGCTGAAAGCTCCTCGGTGATGTGTGGCATATACGGGTGAAGAAGCTGCAAGTAGCGGCTCATGACTGCGTCAAAAACGGCAAGAGTCGTTGCTCGTGCTTCACTACTAGCACTGTCGCGAAGGTCACCCTTTACCGCCTCAAGAAACTTATCGCAGAACTCTCCCCAGAGGAAGTCATAGAGCTGCTGGCCGACTTCGTTGAACTTGTAATCAGCGTAAGAAGTTTCGAGATTAAGAGCTAAGCTATCAAGCTTACGCGCTATATCGTAATGGTAGGGACGTAGTCCAGAAATCTCGCTGAAAGCCTTCACGGAGTCGTGAGCACCCTCAGTAGAGGTCATCTGGCGGAAGCGACATGCATTATAGAGTTTGTTCGCGAAGTTGCGACCTTCGGCGACCATTTGCTCGTCGAATCTCACATCCGTGCCGATAGGAGCGGTGCGGAGTAATCCGAAGCGAAGTCCATCGGCACCATAGTTATCCATAAGCTCAACAGGGTCTGGAGAGTTTCCGAGTGACTTGCTCATCTTTCGCCCCTTATTATCGCGGATAATCGAGGTGAAGAAGACGTTTTTAAACGGGAGCTCATCCTGGAATCGGTAACCAGCCATGATCATGCGCGCTACCCAGAAAAAGAGAATATCAGGGCCTGTGACGAGGTCTGCTGTCGGGTAGAATTTACCACGCTCGGCGTCATTCATGGTAGCAAATGGCCACAGCCATGAGCTAAACCACGTGTCCATCACGTCCTCATCACGCACCCAGTTCTCAGGGTCAGATGGAGGCTCAGCACCGACGTAAATATCACCCGCCTTCATATCTGCTACATCGAGAGACTCAGCACTCTGTAGAGTATCTACATTTTCCTTACGATACCAGACAGGGATCTGATGTCCCCACCAGAGCTGGCGGCTAATACACCAGTCCTGAATATTATCTAGCCAGTGAGCATAGGTCTTAGACCAGCGCGCAGGGCGGAAATTAATCTCACCATTGGCGACGGCATCAGCCGACTCTTGGACACAGGGATACTTGAGGAACCACTGCATCGAAATACGTGGCTCGATAGGCACCCCAGCACGCTCAGAGAAGCCGACATTATTGTCATAGTCCTCAACGCGGATGAGTAAGCCCATTTCTTCGAGTTTAGCAGCGGCCTTCTTACGTGCCACGAAGCGATCGAGTCCATCGAGCTCTGGCACTTCAGGGCAATTGATGGTGCCATCTGGGTGTAAGACATCGATGATTTCCAAGTCATGTCTTTGGCCGATTTCGAAGTCAGCCTTATCGTGGGCAGGAGTGATCTTAAGAGCACCTGTGCCGAACTCTATATCGACGTGATCATCAGCAATGATCTCAATCTCAGCTGCTGGGAAAGGACGGCGAACCTTGCGGCCGATATACTTAGTAAAGCGCTCATCCTTTGGGTTTACCGCCACTGCGATGTCCCCCATAAGAGTCTCTGGTCTGGTTGTAGAGATTTCTAAGAACTCACCAGGTGCATCGACGAGCTCGTATTTCATGAAATAGAGCTGCGACTGCTGTGGCGTCATGATGACCTCCTCATCGGAGAGTGCTGTTAGTGACACTGGGCACCAGTTGACCATTCTCTTACCACGGTAGATGAGCCCCTCATTGAAGAGATCGGCAAAGACCTTAGCAACCCACTGGGAGTAGTCTTCATCCATGGTGAATCTCTCACGATCCCAGTCACATGAGCAACCAAGGCGCTTAAGTTGCTTAAAGATAATGCCCTCGTGCTTTTCCTTCCAGTCCCACACCTCACCGAGGAACTTCTCACGCCCCACCTCACGGCGGCTAGTGCCTTCCTCGCGGAGCTTCTTCTCCACCTTAGTTTGAGTCGCGATACCAGCATGGTCTGAGCCGGGAAGCCACAGCACCTCTTTACCCTTTTGGCGTGCTCTACGCGCAAGAATATCCTGAATCGTATTATTGAGAACATGTCCTAAATGCAGGATACCCGTGACATTTGGAGGAGGAATAACAATAGAATACCCCTCTTTTTGAGAAGTCTCATCAGCGTGAAAACAATCACTCTCTAACCATGCGGAATACCAGTGTTTTTCGACAGATTGAGGTTCATAGGCTTTAGGAAGCTCGGACATAGGCCGCTTTTGCCAAAGTCGGCCTGTTTTGTAAATGGTATTCAGTTTCCATTGCTAAAGAGTTACTACCCCAAAAAACACCAGCTGCGCAAAAAATGCGTGGAGATTCACCCTAGTTCACGCTAAAGCTCATCCATGTCCACCATCATTCTTGCTATCGAGTCCAGCTGCGACGAAACAGCCGTTGCGATTATCCGTAAGCATGATGACAAGGTAGAGATCCTCTCCTCCGAGATATCATCCCAGATCGACATCCACCGAGAGTTTGGAGGCGTTGTCCCTGAGCTAGCGAGTAGGAATCACTCGCTTAATCTCCGCCCACTCATCGACCTAGCGCTGAGTAATGCTGGGCTTACCATCGCAGATATCGACGCCTTTGGAGCCACCGCAGGCCCCGGTCTAGCTTCCTCACTACTTGTTGGGAATACCACCGCGAAGTCCCTTGCCATAGCCACAGGTAAGCCATTTATCTCGGTCAACCACATGGAAGGTCACCTGCTCTCGCCATTCATCGAGCAAGGAACGCTACGCCCTAATCTCGCCCTCATCGTCTCGGGTGGTCACACTCTGCTCATTCATATGCGCGACTTTGGTGACTACCAGCTGCTGGGAAGCACCCGAGATGACGCCGCCGGCGAAGCCTACGACAAGGTAGGTAAAATGCTAGGACTCCCCTACCCCGGCGGCCCAGAAATCGAGAAGCAAGCACTCACTGGTTCAGCCACAGCCTTTCAATTCCCCCGCTCCATGCTCAAAGACGGGCTCGACTTCTCCTTCTCTGGTCTGAAAACAGCCGTCCTCTATCAGCTAGAAAAGCTCGACCCAGAACAAGGCAAACCCATAGCTGCCGCTATCCCCGACCTCTGCGCCTCCTTTCAGCAAGCCGTCATCGACGTGCTCGTATATAAAACCATCACCGCTACCAAGCAATCTGGCGAAAAAACCATCACCCTATCAGGTGGTGTCTCTTGTAATAAAGCACTACGAGAAGCCATGCAGATAGCCTGTCAGAAACATCAGCTCGACCTCCTTATCGCCCCGCCAGCGCTCTCCACCGATAATGCCGCCATGATTGCATTCGTAGCCCTACAGAGTCACCTACGCGGTCATTCATCGAGCTTCCACGAGGACATTAATCCCAATCTCAAGCTCGTTTCCTAAAGAGCCCCCTACTGTGGTCAAAGCACAAGTGCGAACGCTACAAGAAGCTAGACTCCAGCGCACAAAAAAGCCTCTGATCGTAAGACCAGAGGCTTAGTGAAATAGATGAAAGCCTCTTAAAGGCTTCTCAATCAAGCTTAGATAAAGTCGACGATCACATCGTCAAGAGCATCGATAAGCTCCTGCATAGACTGCTCGCATTCGTTACCCATATTAGAAATACGGAACGTAACGCCCTTGATCTTACCATAGCCACCATTGATGAGAATGTTATGCTTAGCGCGTAGAGCCTTGATGAAGGCAGGCACATCGATCTGATCATTATTGGCTAATGTCGTTAGCGTTTTAGAACGATTACCCTCTGGTGGGAACTGAGCAAAGCCATGCTTAGCAGCCCATGCATGCACCATCGCATTGAGCTTGTCGTGACGAGCAAAGCGAGCCTCAAGACCCTCAGCCATGATCGCATCAACCTTCTGCTTCAGCGCATAAAGTAAAGAAATAGCAGGAGTAGACGGAGTGTTGTTTTTAGCCGCATTCTTCTCAAATTCGAGGAAATCAAAGTAATAACCGCGCCCCTCAGTGGTAGCAGCACGCTCAAGAGCTGCTTCTGAAATGGCAAAGACAGCAAGACCTGGAGGCAGCGCAAGAGCCTTCTGCACCCCAGCTAGAACTACATCAATACCGAGCTTATCCATATCAATAGGCACAGCAGAAAGAGAAGAAACGGTATCAACTACCAAAAGAACCTCAGGGAACTCATTGACCACAGCTGCAATGGCCGCCAGATCATTAAGCACACCAGTAGACGTCTCATTATGAACTAAAGTCACGGTATCAAATCCACCTTCAGCGAGCTTAGCACGCACAGCCTCAGGATCGATTGCCTCGCCCCACTCCACCTGAATTTTTTCAGCATTCTTGCCGCAGCTCTCAGCCACGCCAAACCACTTATCGGAAAAAGCACCGCAGCAGAGGTTAAGCACCTTCTTCTGCACGAGATTACGAATACATCCCTCCATCACACCCCACGCCGATGACGTAGAGATATAGACTGGACGCTCGGTGCCTAAGATAGGCTTAAGATTAGGCTGAATACTGGCATAAAGAGCCTCGAAGTCACCGCCGCGATGGCCGATCATTGGCTGGCGCATAGCCTCATATGTTTCTGGAGCAATATCTACAGGACCTGGAATGAATAATTTAGGTAATTGAGCGTCTGACATGGGAGGTGGATTATTCCCATCTACCCCTCCTTGTCAAGGAAGTGAAGAACCCGCAGCCATGTAAAAGGTAGAACTCGCCGAAGTCACCCCCTCAGACGAGAAAATTGAGCGCTTTAAGATTGGTAACACACTCGCAGCGGGTTTACCCATGAGTAGCAATGTCCAACATCCCCTTTGACAACACCTACGCTAGATTACCGGAGCAGTTCTACCAGCACGCCAAGCCTGCCACCGTGCCCCACCCCAGTATCATAAGGATTAACGAGCCACTCGCACAATCCCTAGGCATAGACCCCGCATGGCTGGCCTCTGAAGAAGGATGTGAAACCATTGCGGGCAATCGCATCGAAAAAGGCTCAGAGCCCCTCGCCCAAGCCTACGCAGGGCACCAATTCGGTGGTTTTAACCCACAGCTAGGAGACGGCAGAGCCATCCTACTTGGTGAAGTCATCGCAGGAAATGGAAACCGATACGACATTCAGCTAAAAGGCTCAGGCAGAACCCCCTACTCCCGAGGTGGAGATGGCAAATCCGCCCTCGGCCCAGCCCTCCGTGAATACCTTCTCTGTGAAGCCATGCACGCCCTTGGGGTGCAAACCACCCGAGCCCTAGCCGTAGCCAGCACAGGAGAAGAAATCCTCAGACACGACGGCATGCAGCCAGGCGGAGTATTCACCCGCGTAGCCAGTAGCCACATCCGAGTAGGCACCTTCCAATACTTCGCCGCGCAGAGAGACACCGAATCAGTAAGAACCCTCGCCGACTTCGCCATCGCCCGCCACTACCCCCACTGTCTCGCCCCCTCAGATGAGTCAGACGATTCTACTAGCCGCTACATCGACTTTTTTAAATGCGTGATCAAAGCCCAAGCAGAGCTCATCGCCCACTGGATGTCACTAGGCTTCATCCACGGAGTCATGAATACCGATAACTGTGCCATATCTGGAGAAACCATCGACTACGGCCCATGCGCCTTTATCGACAGCTTCCACCCCGATACCGTATTCAGCTCCATCGACCGAGATGGCCGCTACGCATGGGGGAACCAAGCCAGCATAGGACTGTGGAACATGAGCCGCCTCGCCGAATGCCTCATGACACTCTTCGACGATGACCATGAGCAGGCACAGCAAATCGCCGAAGAATCCCTCAATAGCTACTCCCAAGTCTTTAACGCCGCCTACCACAGGAGATACCACGCTAAATTCTGCCTACCCGTTACCGACCCAGACACAGAAGAAGAAACCAAAGAAGCCGCCAAAAAGCTCATCCAAGACGGCCTCAGCCTACTCGCCAATCAAAAAGTCGACTACACCCTCTTCTTCCAGCACCTCACCAGCTATGCCGGCGCTCAAAAGGCAGGAAACGAAGAAAGCCAAGCCAGTGTAGAAAGCAAAAACAACCTCGAAGCGCTCTTCGAAGACAAAGCCCACCTCTCAGCATGGCTCAAAATGTGGCAGCAAATCGCCGACCCAACAAGCTGCCTAGCAGCCATGGAGCAAAGCAATCCCACCATCACCCCACGCAATCACCAAATAGAAGCCGTCATCCAAGCCGCTATAAATGGAGACTACACCCCCTTCCATCAGCTTCATCAAGCCCTCAGCACCCCATACCAGCACAACCCCGCAAACAACCACCTAGCCCAGCCCCCACAGCCCCACCAAATCGTCACAGAGACATTCTGTGGCACATAGTGAGGGATAAGGGTTTAAGCATAATGTGGTAAGTATAGATGGTTAAGAATCACAGCAGACCTATGTGCTTAGAAGTCTCACATGTGTAGAGGTCACATCTGCACCTAGCACCCTAGATGGCATACCTACGGCATGCTCTGTTTCCTGTTGGGACGTTATTTACGGGGTGACATACCCCGTGCTATGAGATGTCATCCCATCCGGGATGTTTTTGGTGATGCTTTCTGAGGTGCTTTTCACTAAGCTCTTACTTTTACTCTTGCTGCGCCATCTATATACGAGCCACTTTTGTGGAGAGGTTTAAAAATCTGCTTGTTCTAATCTCAGTTTAATCGCCTTCCAGTTTGGATAGACTTCGCTCAACAACTGATAGAAGGATTTGTCATGGTTTGGGTGTTGAAGGTGGCAAACTTCGTGTGCAATGACGTAATCGATACAGACAGAGGGGGTTCGGATTAGATCGGGGTTGAGGAAGATTCGGCCATCTTGATGTGCACTTCCCCAGCGCTTAGACATGGAGCGAATGTGTAAAATAGGCTTACGTAAGCTTCTGTGTGCACACCAAGGTTCCCACTGAGAGAGCCGTTTTGAAAATTGCTTTTTTGCGTGTTGCCGCATCCAGTGAGCGAGCATTCGTTGAACTTCATTAGAGCTCTTATCAGGGGTGGTGATATGAAAAAACGAACCTTTGAGTTTCACCTCAGGGATATTTCCTTTTTGAATTTTTAGTCTATATTGCCTGCCGAGATATCTATGTGTAGCCCCTGAATGATACTTTAAAGGCGGCCGAGAACTATTCATATTAGAAAACTCCCAGCGTTGTTTTCTTACCCATTTTGAGCGCAGCTTCACTTTAGCTGCGATGTCGGATAGTGTAGAGTCTTCTGGAGCTACGAGTTCTACTTCACCATCAGGGAGCACGCTGATAGCGAGAGTTCTGCGGCTTGATCTACGCAGCAGGCATAGACCTACTGATGTATCGATAGTTACAGCTTCAGACATCTTGCGTGCGGTTGCGGGAGATACGTAGAGCCGTTTCTATAAAAGCATCCATTTGATCGAGACTGAGTTCGATGCTGTGTTGCGACTGTAGGTCAAATAGATAGTCATCCATGTCGTTACGCATCCTGTTTTGGGCGTCAGTATTGTCTCTCCACCCCACGATGCTGTGTTTACGGATGATGTTTTCTACGTGACAAGCCGCTTCCGAGAGAATGTCGTCAGGAGTTAGTTTTTTATTAGACTGCTTACTTGTGTTGTATTCAGAAACATCTTCTCTCAAGACCCCGCTATCGGGATTATTGTCCATACTGGAGCCAAGCTGTTCCTTGAATGACCCGAAGAAAGCTCGTGCTAGATCGCGTTCTTTAAGTGCGTTCGGCACGTCCTCAGCGCGCCCTTTGCGGACCTCCTCCATGTATTCCTGCATCTTAGTGAGGTATTCGGCATCATTAATCCGCTCATTTTTATAGTCCTCGATGGCTTGCTGAATCAGCATAGAAAACTTGCGATAGAAAAACGGGTCTTCATCCATTTTCTCAGTGATCGTTTTCTTTGTCCGATTGGCGATAGTATCTGCCTTCGCGCGGGGAGATTTAGCTTTGTCGATTTCAGCTTCAAATTCTTCACGCTCAAAAATATTAACAGGATCAACGACCTGCACGATTTCGTCAGCCTGCACGTAGGTGTTGAGCATTTTGATGATTTGAGATTCATACTCGCGATAGTCGATTTCTTCGGCATAGCGGAGTTTGACGCTGGCACGTAGGCGTTGGAAAAATAGAGCGTCTTTTTTGTAGCGAGAGATCTCTTGCTCAGGAGTATCGCTGATCCATTGAATACTAGCTACGGCGAGTTTTAGTGTGCGGTTGTAGGTGGATAGAGCCGTATAGAAATTTTCCCTGATTTGATCGTCAGCGAGTATAAGCTCGTAGGCCTCTTCGTCCTCCTTATTGTTGATGTTGGTAAAGATATTCCAGAGAGTTGCGTGTTGGTCTGGAAGTTTTTTTAATTCAGCTGAGATATCAGTGAGAGTTCCATCCAGATCTTCAGAATCAAATTTCTCGTCTAATGCT
>JALZUH010000068.1 GCA_023301645.1 Akkermansiaceae bacterium | reverse complement strand
AGGTGGTTGATTTCTTCGAGGACTTCGGCACTGCGGTCGCTGTCGAAGGGGGTGGTTTCGTATTCTTCGATGAGGTCGAGGATGTGCTGGGCTCCTTTAAGGACGTTGTTAAGAACTGTGTCTTCGTCGTCTAGCTCGAAGTTCTGGGGTAGGTAGCCGATGACGAGTCCGCGCTTGTAGGTGACACTTCCGGTGTCTCCTGCGGCGGCCCCAGCGAGGATTTTCATGAAGGTGGATTTGCCACAGCCATTACGCCCGACGAGTCCTACTCGGTCTCCTTGTTGGATGGCAAGAGTGGCGCCGTCTAGGACGACGTGGGAGCTGTAGCTGACACAGAGCTCGCTGGCACTGACTATGGATTCGGACATGGGCGGGACTATACGCGGTGACGGGTGGTTGTCATGCTTTTTAGATTTTTTTGAATTGATAAAAAAAGGTTGCTCATCACTGGGGGGGGCTCTTACTTGGGGTCATAAAATATGATGAGGAACACCGATATCACACCTGGGCAGAGATGGATTAGTGAAACTGAGCCTGAGCTGGGGCTGGGGATTTTATTGAAGGTGGAGTTTAAGAGGGTGGAGGTGATGTTCCCTGCGGCGGCGGAGACTCGTGTGTATGCTCTGGAGAGTGCTCCTCTGAGGAGGGTGTCGCTGCGTAGTGGTGAGTCACTGGAGACTAATGAGGGGGTGAGTCTGATCGTCGATGAGGTGGTGGAGTCGGGCGGGCTTCTGATTTACCGCTGTGGTGATCGCGAGGTGGCGGAGGCGGAGCTGTCTGATACGATGAGCTTTAGTAAGCCTGAGGATAGGCTGCTAGGTGGGCATGTGGATGATCTCCATGTGTATGATCTACGTGCGGAGGCTCTGAGGCGTCAGTGTGATGTGATGGGGGCTTCTAGTCGTGGGTTTCTTGGGGGGCGGGTGGATCTGATCCCTCATCAGATGTTTATTGCGGGGGAGGTGGCGTCGCGCTTGTCACCACGGGTGCTGCTGGCTGATGAGGTGGGGCTGGGGAAGACGATCGAGGCGTGCTTGATCATGCACCGTCTGCATCTGACGGGGCGTGCTGATCGAGTGCTGATTGTGCTACCTGAGCCGCTGCTGCACCAGTGGTTTGTGGAGCTTTTACGTCGGTTTAATCTGCTCTTTAGTTTATTCGACGAGGAGCGCTGCGAGTCGATTGAGAGTGGTGGCGAGGGGCTGGATAATCCTTTTCTCGATAGTCAGCTGGTGCTGTGTAGTGTGGATTTCTTGGCGGGGTCTCAGCGACGTGCTGAACAGGTGATCGCTGCGGGGTGGGACTTACTCATTGTGGATGAGGCGCATCATTTGGAATGGTCAGAAAATATGCCTAGTAGTGCATATAATGTGGTGGAGGCGCTGGCTGCTCGGACTGAGAGTCTGCTGCTGCTGACAGCTACTCCTAGGCAGCTGGGGGCTGATGGGCATTTCGCGAGGCTGCGACTGCTCGACCCTGAGAAGTATGTCGATAGGGATGACTTTCAGGATGAGTCGGAGCATTATGAGGAGGTGGCGGACGCAGTGGATCGCTTGCAGGCAGGTGGGGCGCTGAGTGCTGCGGATAGGGCTTTGTTTGTGGCGCAGTCGGAGAGCTTGCAGGGGTATTGTGACGGCTTGGACGGGGGCGATGAGTCGGCTCGTGAGCCGTTGATTAGGGCGTTGTTGGATACCTTCGGGACGGGGCGGGTGATGTTTAGAAATACGCGTGACGGGCTGTCGGGATTTCCTGAGCGTAAGGCTCTGCTGTGCTCTGTGGCTGATGAGGCTGGGCGAATGCAGTGGCTGGTGGATTTATTAAAGGAGCTGGGGGATGAGAAGGTGCTTTTGATTTGTCGCTCGCGTGAGCTGGCGGAGGAGATTTCTGAGCAGCTGCAGGCGATTATTAATATCAACTGTGGGCATTTCCACGAGGGGATGACACTGCTGCAGCGGGATCGTTCGGCGGCGTATTTCGCGGAGGAGGATGGTGCTCGTATTTTGATTTGTTCGGAGATTGGTAGTGAGGGGCGTAACTTTCAGTTTGCCCATCATCTTGTGCTGTTTGACCTACCAGAGAATCCTGAGCTGCTGGAGCAGAGAATTGGGCGACTGGATCGTATCGGCCAGACTGAGACGATTAAGATTCATGTGCCTTTCATGGCTGGTGAGCGGGGGGAGCTGCTGGCGCGCTGGTATCATGAGGGGCTTAATGCCTTCGAGATGAGTCTGCACGGCGCTAGTGAGATACTGCGTGATCTTGGTGGTTTACCTGAGATTTCTAAGGATGCTAATGCCATGACTCTTGCTGACTTCGATCTGGAGGGGTTCATCACGCGCTCGCAGGAGTGTCGCGAGAGGGTGTCAGCACAGCTGGGTCGTGGTTACGATCGCTTACTTGAGCTGAATTCTAGTCGACCTGAGGAGGCTGAGCTGCTCATTGAGGAGATTACTCGTCTGGATAATGATCGTGCTGCTGAGGCGTTCTTGGTGAGGCTGTGGGATCACTTCGGCTTGCATGTGGAGGAGCTGGTGGATCGTTCTTATTTATTACTTCCCGGGCATTTGATTACGAATGATTTCCCTGCTTTGCCCGATGAGGGGCTGAATGTGACGTTCGATCGTGAGCGTGCGCTTTCTCGTGAGGATACGACGTTTATGAGCTGGGATCATCCGATGGCTCGGGTGGCTTTGGATTTATTACTGACTTCAGAGGCGGGGAATTCGTCCTTTGGGGTCTGGGAGGGTGCTCCGATGAAGGGTGTGCTCTTGGAGTCTTATGGGGTGGTGGAGTGCGTGGCTCCAGCAGCTCTGAACTGTGAGAGGTTCTTACCTGTGACACCTATTCGGATGCAGGTGGATCATGCTGGCAGAGATCAGACGAGTAGCTATAATTTGAAGGCGGGTGCTCTGCGGAGCGGGAATCTGCATGGTCTGCTGAGTAAGGATCAATTCCGCCGTGAGATGCTGCCTATGATGATCGATGCGTGCGGCGAGCTGGTGTCGGCACAGGTGCAGGGTGTGGTGCAGGCTGCCTTGGCGAAGTCAGATGCGAAGCTCGATGAGGAGATAGCTCGTCTGGTGGCTCTGGGTGAGGTCAATGATCACGTGAGTGATGGCGAGATAGCAGCTCTGAGGAGTCAGCGAGCTGAGCTCCATGATGCGATCTCTAAGGCTCGTCTGAGGCTGGACTCTGTGCGTGTGATCTGGTGCCAGCCGTGATGGGTGAGGGGCGTGTCCTGTGGGGGGGCTTTATGCTGAGTTGATTACTACCATGGGTAGAAGTTTGCCGTTTCGTTGAGTAGTGGCTGGCCTGATAGCTGGCCTGTGATCTCGGCAATGCCGTGTGTGCCTGCGAGGGCGAGGAAGTTGCCAGAGTTTGATGGTGGCTGGAGGGTGAGTTTGCCGTTTTTGAGGACACTGGGGATGAGGCCGGTGAAGTGTTTTGGGCAGTTGAAGCTGCCGCTGGCTGGGAGTTGCTCCGGGGTGTAGGTAGCACCTGTGGCTATCTGGCGAAGGGCAGGTAGGAGGTAGCGGGCGGCACATGCCATGACGGAGACGGGGTTACCCGGGAGGGCGAATACGGGCGGGGTGTCTTTATTTTTCCAGTAGGCGAGGGGCTTGCCCGGGCGCTGTGCGACTCCGTGGAAGTGGGGCTGGCCGAGTAGCTCTGCGAGTATGGGGGCAACGTAGTCGAATTTACCACGTGAGACTCCTCCTGTGAGGACGAGGATGTCGTGGCTGGCGAGGGCTTGCTTGATGGTTTCTCTGAGAAGATCTGGGTCGTCGGCGATGTGGATTTCTTCGCAGGTGGCGAGATGAGCACGGGTAATACTGCTGTGGAGGGCTGTGAAGTGGCTGCGCCTGATCTGGTGGGGCTGGGGTGACTGGTCAGGGGCGACGAGCTCGTCACCGGTGCTGATGATGAGGAGCGACGGGATGGCTGAGACGGTGAGCTGGTGGGCGCCACATGAGGCGGCGATACTGAGCTCTGGTGCCGTGAGTAGGGTGGATGGGCTAAGGAGGGAGCTGCCTTCTGTGGTGTCGCTTCCCTGTCTGTGGATGTGCTGGCCTTGGGCGAGGCTGGCGCAGGCTTGGATCTGGGCGATGCCATCTTCAATAGTGAGCTGCTCTACGGGGACGACTGTGTCGCAGCCTGCGGGCAGCGGGGCTCCTGTCATGACTTCGATGCAGTGGTCTGGGTCGGCTAGGCTGAGGGCTGTGGCGCCTGCTGCCTGTGTGGACTGGATGGGGAAGTGGCGATTGAGCTCAGCCCATGACTGGTGGGCGATGGCGATGCCGTCCATCATGACGCGGTCGAAGGGAGGGAGGTCGCGGTCGGAGTGGATCGTCTGCTGGAGGATTCTGCCGTGGGAGGCGCTGAGTGGGAGTGTTTCTCTGTCGGATTGATAGAGGTTTGCAGCGATGATTTCGGCTGCATTATTAACGGTGATTAGCTCCTGCATAATTTCATGCAAACACACTTGGCGTTTTTTGTCCATCTATGCCATTGTTTTTGCGTGAGCGAGCCACACGATGTGAAAGACGTATTTCAAAGACCTCTCCGTGATCTTAGGATCTCGGTAACGGATCGCTGTAATTTCCGCTGCCGTTATTGTATGCCGGCGGAGGTTTTCGGGGCGAATTATGATTTTTTACCCAAGCCTGAAATTCTTACTTTTGAGGAGGTGACGACTCTTGCAACGATGTTTGCTGAGTATGGTGTCGATAAGCTGCGCCTTACTGGTGGTGAGCCACTGCTGAGGAGAGGTATCGAGGATCTCGTGGCAATGCTGGATGCAATACCCGGTGAGCGTGATCTGGCGATGACGACCAATGGCACATTACTCAAGCGCTACTCACAGAAGCTCAAGGACGCTGGACTGGATCGTGTAACGGTGTCGCTGGATGCGATGGATGATGGGGTGTTTGGCCAGATGAATGGCGTCGGTGCTTCTTCTAAGAAGGTGGTCGAGGGGATCGATGCTGCTCTTGAGGCTGGCTTGGGGGTGAAGATTAACTCGGTGATGCAGAAGGGCGTAAATGAGGGGGAGCTGATGGCTTTGGTCGACTTCGCTAGAGACCGTGGTGTGCCTTTGCGTTTTATTGAATTTATGGATACTGGTAATACGAACCAGTGGAAGCTCGATGAGGTGATCCCGTCTGAGACTCTTCGTGAGATGATCTCTCAGAAATACGAGCTGGAGCCTATGGCTTCTAGCCGACCTGGCGAGACGGCGCGTCGTTTCAG
>JALZUH010000067.1 GCA_023301645.1 Akkermansiaceae bacterium | reverse complement strand
GTTCTCCGCTTGCTCAACAGAACTCTCCCCCTACCTATTTTAATGAACAACGACTCATCATCCTACTGGCAAGCCTCGCACTCTTCACCATTGATCATGGCTTCGATCGAGCAGGCGTTTTTCTCGGCTTGGGTGTATTCTTTAGCGGCGGCAGCTGCTGCTCCTGCTACGCCTCGAACTTCTTTGTTGCTGGCGATGGTGGATTTCTCCACTCCTGATGCCTGCATGGTTCTTAGGTAGTAGGTGGTCTTCATGCCTGTGTGCCATGCTCTGCGATACATGTGAGAGAGAGTCTTCATGTCTGGGCTGGCGAGGAAGAGGTTCACAGACTGCGCCTGGTCGATCCACTTCTGGCGGCGGGCGGCGGCGTCGATGATGGCGTCATAGCCTACACCGAAGACGGTCTTGTGCTTCTCCTTGAGGTTATCTGGGATGTTGTCGATGTCAGTGAGCTCACCGTCGAAGTATTTCAGCTGGTCGAGCATTTCCTGATTCCAGAGGCCTTCTTTCTTCAGGTCACTGACAAGCTCACGGTTGAGCACGATGAAGTCTCCAGAGAGGTTCGACTTCACGTAGAGGTTCTTGTAGTTGGGCTCGATACATGGGGTGGTTCCCATGATATTTGAAATCGTCGCTGTAGGGGCGATGGCGAGCACATTGGAGTTACGCATGCCGTGGGCTGCGATCTTCTCACGTAGATGTGTCCAGTCCATCTTAGCGCCACGTGGCACGTCTACTTTGACTCCACGCTCTGTTTCGAGAATGTCTACTGTGTCCTGTGGGAGAAGTCCACGATCCCACTTGGAGCCCTTGTAGCTGGAGTAGGTGCCTTGCTCTTTAGCTAGCTCGCTGGATGCGTCGTAGGCGTAGTAGGCGACGGCTTCCATGAACTCGTCGTTGAACTCCACGGCTGCGTCTGATGCGAAGGCGAGGTTCTTCTTATAGAGTGCATTCTGCAGTCCCATAACACCCATACCAATCGGGCGGTGACGGCTGTTTGCGGTTTTGGCAGCTTCTGTAGGGTAGAAGTTGATATCAATGACGTTATCAAGAGCACGGATGGCTACAGTGATGGTTTCTTTGAGCATCTCGTGGTCGAGGGCTCCGTCTTGGGTGATGTGGCTGTCGAGGACAACTGATCCGAGGTTACACACTGCGGTCTCTTCGTCTGAGGTGTTGAGCGTGATTTCGGTGCAGAGATTCGATGAGTGAATGACTCCGCAGTGATCTTGTGGTGAGCGGAGGTTACACGGGTCCTTGAAGGTGATCCATGGGTGCCCTGTCTCGAAGATCATCTTGAGCATGTTCTTCCAGATATCAATGGCTGGCACTTTGCGGGTCCAGATCTCGCCTTTTTCTGCCATCGCTTCGTATTCTTCGTAGCGAAGTTCGAATGCCTTACCGTAGAGGTCGTGGAGGTCAGGCACTTCATTAGAGCGGAAGAGCGACCAGTCTTGACGACCTTCCATGCGCTTCATGAAGAGGTCTGGAATCCAGTTAGCAGTATTCATGTCATGACAGCGGCGGCGCTCGTCTCCAGTGTTTTTGCGGAGTTCGAGGAAGTCTTCGATGTCATTGTGCCAAGGCTCTAGGTATGCACAGCCCGAACCACGGCGTTTACCACCTTGGTTGACGGCGACGAGCTGGTCATTGTGAAGCTTGAGGAATGGGACGATGCCCTGTGACTCACCATTGGTGCCTTGGATGTAGCCACCGGTGCCACGGACGGCTGTCCATGAGCCTCCGAGTCCACCTGCCCACTTGGAGAGGTAAGCATTCTCGGCGATACCGCGCTGCATGATGGACTCAATAGAGTCGTCGACCTTGTAGAGGTAGCATGATGAGAGCTGCGAGTGGAGTGTGCCGGAGTTAAAGAGTGTCGGTGTGCTGGAGCAGAAGCGACGACCTTTGTAGAGGTTGTAGAGGCGAATGGCCCAGTCTTCACGGTTATCTTCCTCAGCACGGAAGAGTCCCATCGCTACACGCATCCAGAAGAACTGAGGAGTTTCTAGGCGCTCGTGCTTGGCGGAGGTTTTGTCAATGATGAGGTAGCGGTCGTAGAGGGTCTGCACGCCGAGGTATTCGAAGTCGAGGTCGGCTGTCGGGTCGAGTGCTTCTGAGAGCTTGTCGAGGTCATACTTGGCGACGACTTCTGGGGCGATGCGCTTGATCTTAATCCCGTGCTTGAGGTATTTCTTAAACTGCTCGGTGTGGGCTTTCTTCAGTCCGCCAATGCCGTCAGTGAGGATACTCCAGTCGAGAACTTCTTCGTAGATGTAGGAGAGGAGAATGCGTCCCGCAAACTTGGCAAAGTCAGCATCGCGCTCGATGAGGGACTTGGCATTGAGGATGATGGTGGACTTGAGGTCTTCACGTGAGATTTCTGCACCGATAGAACGGCGAAGTTCTTGCTCGATCTCTCCTTCACTCAGGCAGAGGTCGAGTCCGATGGAGGCGAAGGTAATACGCTTCTTCAGCTCGGAACCGTCCCAGAAGTCGGTATTGCCATCGTCACCGGTGACGACGACCATGGACTCCTGATTAGGGTCTTCTGCTGGCTCTTCATCGAGGCGCATCTGAGCACGCTGTGAACGGTAGAGAATATAGGCTTCGGCTGCCTTAAAGTGGCCTTGGCGCATGAGTTCTTCCTGCACAAGGTCCTGCACATTTTCGATATGGGCGAAGGCTGAGTCACCATTACGAATGGACTCGGTAACGGCAGTCGAGACTCTGACGGCTGCTTCTGGATCTTCTTTGATCGAAAGGAATGCCTTACGCACCGCTATTTCGATCTTAGTCTGGCTCCATGGCACTACGATGCCGGTGCGGCGGATGAGGCGAACCGGCATGCTGTGTGGCTCTTCTGAGACGATAACTTCTCCATTTTTCTCAAGTGAGCGAGAGAAGACGAGTGACTTAGCTACGTCATGAGCGTCGTTTTCAATGAGTGCTTTCTCAATGAGAAGGTAGAGGTCATTCTGAGTCAATCGCAGCTGACCGCCGTCCTGCACCTGCTCAGTGAGAGACGTGGCTACGCGATTAGCGACACTGGAGACAAACGCGCGGTTCTCGTCATTGAAGATCTTCTCATCCTTTTCCTGACGAGACATGAGCAAGTCAGTGAGTGCGCTACCAATAGTATCTGCGACATTAGCTAGGCATAGCTCCTCCTCTGCCTTAGCACCGATGACAATGATCTGTGATACGCGATCTTCTTTAGCCCCAGCATCCTGAGTGTGCCAAGCGAAGCGGTCTGAGCTATCATCTCCATGATTGCTAGAGGCGCGGTCAGTGATGACTTTTTTCAGGGCGAGGTCTTCTTCGAGTGATATGGAGCGATACATTTATTTAGGAGAGTTGGGTAGCTAATGCAGTATGAACTAGCTGGCGATCTGTGATCGGGGGTTTTAGAGGAGTGATGAAATGGGGTTTAAAATGGCGGTAATTGACCTATAGGTCGTCATCGTCAACTTTGCCGAGGGCTGTCGATTTTTGGTATTCGGTGACGCGACCTTCGAAGAAGTTTTGCTCCTTCTTGATGTCCATCATTTCGGCGAGCCATGGGAATGGGTTCTCAATATTTCCTACCAGTGGCGCTAGACCACATGACTCAAGGCGGCGATCCGCTATGTAGTCAATATACTGGTGGAAGTCTTCAATATTAAGACCTACTGAGGCTACAGGGAGACAGTCACGGATGAAGTTTTTCTCCAGTAAGATAGCTTCTGCCATGGTTTGGCGGAGTTCTTCTTGGAATTCTGGCGTCCAGATCTCTGGGTTCTCATTGGCGAGGTCCATGAGGAGGTTACGCATAACTTCGATGTGATTAGACTCATCACGAAGGGTGTAGCGGAACATCTGACCAATGCCGGGGAACTTATTCTGGCGATAGAGGGAGAGAATCATGCCGAAGAGTCCGTAGAACTGTGTGCCCTCCATGCACTGACCGAAGATAAAGACGTTACGAGCAAGTGCTTGCTTGTTCTCCAGTAAGGAAAGATCCATGTCGCGGCGTAGCGAGCGGCTATTAGACACTACGAAATCGGTCTTCTCCTGCACGGTTTGGACTCCTTCGAAGATTGCTTCGCACTCGTGAGGGTTAAGCCCTAGCGAGCTTACCATGTAGACGAGTGAGTCTGCGTGGATATTCTCCTCATGGGCGTGACGGCGAAAAACGAGCTCTAGCTCAGGTGCTGTCATGTGGTCACAGATGACATGAATCATGTTATCACCTACGATGCCTTCGGCCGCTGAAAAGTAGCCGATTCCCATCTTGATAATCCAGCGCTCAACGTCTGAAATCTCGTCACTGCGCCACTGCTCGACGTCCTTCTGCATCGGAATATCTTCTGGCTCCCAGTGGTTTGCACGCATGTCTGAGTAGATGTCCCACGCCCATGGATACTTGAGAGGGAGCAGCCCGAATCCGCTGAGCTTTGTGCCACCAATGACACGCTTCGACGCGAGGATTTCTTCTGATTTTTCCTTATTGAGAGGGACGGTGTAGTCATCTAGCTGAGTGGTAACAATAGACATATTTTTGAGTAGGTGGGGAAAGAATGGGTGGGGGTAATGGATGGGAAAGGAAGCGGAGTAATCGGCTACCTGGGCTTACAAATCGTCGTCGTCGAAGCTATTATCGAGTGTCGATGTTCCGACGTGGGCGACCTGTGTCGCGGCGAGGTGAATCTGCTCATCGAGCCACGGGAATGGGCTAGAGGCATGGTGATACTGACGGGCAAGACCGCAGGAGGTGAGGCGCTCGTCAGCGAGGAATTCGATGTATTTAGCGAGTTCTTGGGCATCAAGTCCTGCATCGACTATGGGCAGGCTGCTGATGTAGTCCTGCTCTAGCTTAACGGAGGCTTTCATGTGGCTAATGAGCTCACTCTGGAAGTCGCCAGTCCAGATTTCTGGATTTTCCTCTACGAGCTCTTTAAGGAGCTTATCAAAAAGGCTAATGCGGAAGGCTACATCGCCAAGGAATTTGTTAAAGATCGCTCCTGAGCCGGGCATCTTGCCCTGTGTGGCTAGCGAGAAGACCGCAGCCCAAAGGCCAAAGAATTGCGTTCCTTCCATGCACTGATTAATGAGGAAGATGCCTCGCGCCACAGCCTGCTTACCAGCGAGACTGGTCGTCTCTGTGTCGCGGCCGAGCTCGGTAAAGTTCTCATCAAGGTAGGCTTTCTTCGCAGCAATGGCTGGTGCTGTGGCAATGGCCGCGCACTCCATCGGGTTAATAGAGAGTGCACCGTGTAGATAGACGAGCACGTCACTGCGGGTATTCTCCTCATGGACAAAACGTCCAAAAACAAGCTTCAGCTCAGGTGCTGTGATGAGGTCACGAATCGTGTAAATACGGTCTGACTTAAACATCTGCTGAGACTTCGCAAGTGCTCCAAGAGCAGCCTTGAAAAGTGTCTGGCTGCCTTCATTAAGCTGTGGCCACTGGGCAATATCTACTTGTAGCGAGTTTTCTGCTGGCTCCCAGTGTGAGTTTTTCATCTCTTTATAGAGATTGTAAGCCCACTGGTATTTGAGCGGCAGGATGTTAAAAAACATCGAGTTACGGCCATTGATGACCTTCTTGGCGTCATAAGCTTCCTCCGCCTTTTCGCGGTCGAGGTTGAACGTGCGGTCGCCTAGGGTGATTGTAACGGTGTCTGCCATGAGCTTGGTGAGTGGGAGTGAGAGGTTTTTGGGGTAAAAGCGTGGGGAAAGCGGGATGGAAATGATGTGCTCAGCTACCTAATTAGCAAAGTAACTAGCTATATATGAGGTGAAAAACAGTCTTAAACGATGTCTAAGGCCGCAATGCGAGCCGACTCGGACACTGCATCATTCGCCTTGCTCGGTCAACTTCGATTTTGCTCATGTAGTATCCACAAATTATTAACAATACTACATGTTGTGGTTTTGACTATTTTTAAGACTTCGACTTATTTTCCTTGTTTTGGTGGCTCCCCTACAAAATCAAGCGTTGGAGGAGGCAATTTTAGAACGAGCTTAATTAACTCACCACAAGTCTGGTGTTGAAAAAAAATTTACAGAAAACTCCTAACTTTCATTTCTGATTTTTTTCTAAAAAGATCAGCCCAATCGCCATGATGAGGATCTATTGCGAGGCACTATTTGAGGAGATTACGCACCTCAGCAGCAATTTCTCCATGGTTACGGCCTGAATCCAAGAGCTCTCTTAGAGTGGCTCCGGGTGCACGCTTAGCCAGTCGCTGCCCCTGCCGATCAAGGATAAGCGGGTGGTGGTGATAAAGTGGCTCAGGTATTTTTAAAAGTTTCTGCAAAACTCGGTGAATATGCGTCGCGGCGAGCAGGTCACTACCACGGGTGACGTGAGTAATACCCTGGTGCGCATCATCGACGATAACAGCGAGATGATAGGATGTAGAGATGTCCTTACGCGCCAAGACCACATCTCCTAATAAACAAGGGTCGACCGTAACTGTGCCATAGAAGTGGTCACTGAAGCTAAGTGCCCCTGCTAGTGAGGCAGCCTTCTGAGCATCAAGCCGCCAGCAGTGTCCATCCCCCGCTATCACTCGGCTACGTGCCTCTTCGGCACTGAGCTTGCGGCATGTCCCCGGGTAAAGCGCTCCTTCCGGGCCGTGTGGTGCATTGCCCATACCAGCTACTTCTTCGCGGATTTCCTTACGCGTGCAGAAACAAGGGTAGATGACACCAAGAGACTTCAGCTCCTCTAGAGCCTCCATGTAGAACGCCAGCCTATCGAGCTGTCTTAGAGGGGTAGCTTTCCACGTAATGCCCAGAGCAGACAAGTCGCGCTCAATAGCCCCGTAATATTCCTCACGCACCCGCGTGCTGTCGATATCTTCATGCCGAAGGATGAATTCACCATCATTTGCTACAGCAAGATCATAGGCATAAAGTGCCGAGTATGCGTGCCCGAGATGTAGGTATCCAGTGGGAGATGGGGCGAAGCGCGTGATCACGTGATCATCCTACGCTCCAATGACTCAGTGATCCAAATAAATAAAAATCCCGCTAGTATCTTTCTACGATACCAGCGGGATGATTGAAAAAAGCAGGAATGAGCTTAGTAAAAAAGCTCTGCTACCTCACCACTAAAGTGCGGCGATTCGCTGGCAAACTTCCTCGACCTTAGCACGGGTGTTAAATGACGAGATACGGAAGTATCCCTCACCTGCTGCACCGAATCCTGATCCCGGTGTGATGACGACTTGAGCTTCTTCGAGCATCTTGTCGAACATCCCCCATGAATCAACTCCTTCTGGGCACTGCACCCAGACGTAAGGTGCATTCTCACCACCGAAGACAGTAAGTCCTGCCTTTTGGCAAGCTGTCTTGAGAAGGGCTGCATTCCCCATGTAGTGCTCGATGAGTGCTGAGACTTGAGCCTTTCCTTCAGGAGAGAAGACAGCCGCTGCACCGCGCTGCACTGGGTAAGATGCGCCGTTAAACTTCGTTGACTGACGGCGGTTCCACAGTGAGTGGAGTGAGACGTCTTCACCACATGATGCCTTAAAGGTAAGCCCCTTAGGAATCACGGTGTAGGCGCAGCGAACACCAGTAAAGCCACCGTTTTTAGAAAACGAGCGGAACTCAATAGCGCACTCATGGGCACCTTCGATTTCAAAGATAGAGCGTGGGATAGATGAGTCCTGAACAAATGCCTCATAGGCAGCGTCAAAAAGAATCAGTGAGTTATTAGCCTTAGCATAAGCAACCCATGCTTCTAGCTGCTCACGGCTAGCCGTTGTTCCCGTTGGGTTGTTAGGGTAGCAGAGGTAGATCATGTCGACCTTCTCCTCAGGGATGGCTGGCATGAAGTTATTCTCAGCTGTGCAAGGAAGATAGACAAGACCCTCGTAGGCACCATTTTCATCAGCCTCACCAGTGTTACCTGCCATGACATTAGTGTCGACATATACTGGGTAAACAGGGTCTGTGATCGCGATCTTGTTTCCCTTACCAAAGATATCGAGAATGTTTCCCGTATCACACTTAGAGCCGTCAGAGACGAAAACTTCATCAGCTGAAATGTTAAGCCCAGCAAACTGGTTCGCAACAATAGCCTCACGAAGGAATGCGTATCCTTGCTCTGGGCCGTAGCCATGAAATGACTCTGCTACACCCTGCTCGTCAATGGCAGCGTGCATCGCCTCGCGCACAGCAAGTGGTAGTGGCTCAGTGACATCACCGATACCGCAGCGAATGAGGCGATCTGTTTTATCAGCATTAGCTTCTGTCCATGCAGTTACACGGCGGGAGATTTCTGGAAATAGGTATCCAGCTTTTAGTTTGAGGAAGTTCTCGTTAATATTCATAGGTTTAGATTGTTGATGATGCCTTACGGCGAGAGACAAAGATGATGAGAGAGACGATGAATAAAAATACCACAGCCACAATAGCAAATCCTTTCATAAAGCGATTTAGTATAGGTTGCGTATCATCGGGGAGCTCACCCGCAGCGACAAAGCCCGGCTCAGCCAGTATCACAATGCTTTCCCCTTCAATGCTCACACTTGAGATACGCTTCATTAAGACACCCAGCTCCTCGTGATTGCGGATAGGGTGGAGCATTGTCTCTGTGATGAATTCTTTAAACCGATCAGGGATATCCACCCCTGATGGTGTTGTGACTTGCTTCACCACGGGAAACAGCGCACCACCATTGATTTCGGGCATCATCGTCACCCGGCCATTGAGGTGGCGTCTGTTGTCAGAAAATGCGGCTGCATTCACCGGATAGGAAATCGTCGCCTCAACACCCTTATCAGAAATCCCACTAATGAAGATCTTCTCGCGATTAGGTGCTAAGATTTCGTAGCTCGCAATAGCTACATTGAGCTCCTCAGCCGTCAGTGAAAGCTCGGCGAGCTCATTGGACTCCACTGATACTCGGAATGCCTTTAGTTCCTCATCCAGAGACTTCTGAGCCGCCTCCATACTACTCACATCGATAAGTGGCACCTCCTGAGCGACCTCTTGGGTAAAGCCTTCAACAGTGGACTTCACCTGCCCGTATGACCACCAGCTGTATACGATCACACCCGCGACCATGAGCCCTACAATGAGCATCATCAGGCAGCCCGCAAAGGGAGAGAACTTCCCTGCGCCCTCGATCTCTGTAGATTCTGTTTCAGACATGGCAGTGAAGTAGCTTTTTTCATATAAAATGAACAGAATTTTCCTCTCTTTGTCACAGCCACCATCGACACGCCTCATTTTCGCCCAGCTCAAAAGGAAACGACAAGGCATTTGATAAGGCGTTTTTTTGTGAATTGGTTATTGGGTCTTTGCCGTTCCCAGCCTAAAACTCTCTCGTGTCTAAGATTCTAGTTGGCCTCTCAGGAGGCGTTGATTCCGCCGTTGCCGCAGCTCTATTACTCGAGCAGGGGCACGAAGTGACGGGTGGCTATATGAAAAACTGGATCAATGAAGACGGGATCGCCGGTGACTGCCCGTGGGAGCAAGACGTAGAAGACGCCCACGCCGTAGCTAAGACACTAGGCATCGAATTCCGCGTAGTCGACCTCATCGACCAATACCGCAATCGTATCGTCGACTACTTACTCGACGGCTACCGCTCAGGCATCACGCCCAATCCCGACGTATACTGTAATCGCGAAATGAAATTTGGCGTCTTTCTCGACTATGCTCTCTCGCAGGGATTTGAAGCTGTCGGCACAGGCCACTACGCCCGTCGACGCGAGCGCAGCGACGGCACCGCCGACATCCTACGCGGCTCTGATCCGAATAAAGACCAAAGCTACTTCCTCTCCCTCATGGAGCAGAAGCAAGCACTCCACGCCCGCTTCCCCGTCGGCGAAATGCTCAAGCCAGAAGTGCGCGACGTCGCTCGTAGATTCAACCTCCCTGTAGCTGAGAAAAAAGACAGTCAGGGTATCTGCTTTATTGGAAATGTAAAAATGTCCGATTTCCTCAGTCACTACGTGCCCGATAGCCCAGGGGAAATCGTCGACTATGCCGGTAAAGTCATGGGCAAGCACCGTGGGCTCCACCTCTACACCCTCGGCCAGAGAAAAGGTCACGGTGTCGCCTCCCCGCGCGATGGCATGGCCTATGTTGTCGTCGGTAAAGACGCACAGAAGAACCAGCTCATCGTCGGCTGGGATCAAGCTGACACACAAGGCCTCTACACCAGCCAATGCACCGTCGGTTCAGTAAGCTGGGTCAACAAACCCATCACCAGCCCGACCAAGGTCGAAGCCCAGCCAAGATACCGCGCAAAGAGCGAGCCAGTCATGGTCAAACCTCTCGATAATGGTAAGTTCGCCCT
>JALZUH010000066.1 GCA_023301645.1 Akkermansiaceae bacterium | reverse complement strand
AATTCTAAATTACAGTATCCTGTGGCAATTTCGGTGAGTTTTTCAGCAGCGTTTTTCCCAAGTGGTGATCTTCCGAGGTTAGTGTGGATGACTACACCTGTGGCGTTGATCACAGGCTGGAGTCTGCTGGCGGCGAATTCATGCAGGTTATTGGCGATGGTCGTTTCTATCTGCTGACGAGTAACGCTTTCGCCTCCAAGGATACTCTTGCGGAACTCATTGACCTCACGCTGGGTGAATGCGGTGATAAGGGCGCGGGGTAGGGTGCAGTCCTTGGAGAGTGATTTTGCGAGAGTTTCGACAGATGGTAGTTCTCTGAGTGCCTGATGATTCGATGCCATAGAGGGGAAATTAACGTAGCTTACTCATTTGACAAGGAAGAGTATGCAAGACACGTTCTGCGTCGTGAGCGAAGATAAGATTCAAGAAACAATTCAGGAGACTCCACTGGCAGCGCTTCATGTGGAATTAGGCGGTAAAATGGTTGCTTTTGCAGGCTGGAATATGCCCGTGCAGTATACGAGCATCATCTCTGAGCACACTGCAGTGCGTGAGGATGTGGGTGTTTTTGATATCTCACATATGGGACAGTTCTTACTGACTGGTGAGGGAGCTGAGAACTGGCTGAATACGATCTTGTCCAATGACCTTTCTAACCTCTCAGTGGGAGAGGGGCAGTATACCTACATGCTTAATGAAAAAGGGGGGGTGATTGATGATTTATTGATTTATAGAGAGTCAGAGGGCTGTGTTTTTCTCGTAGTTAATGCTTCGATGATTGATGAGGATTATGCGTGGCTTAGTAAGCATCTACCTGCTGGGCTAACACTCAGTGATGAGAGCTGTCAGTGGGCTGGTATGGCGGTGCAGGGGCCGAACTCATCGGCAGCATTTACCCAACTTTTCCCAGAGCAGCCACTGCCGCCTCGTAATGGGATGGCTCGTTGGCAGCAGGGTGAGGAGTCACTTATTGTCTGTCGCACGGGTTACACTGGTGAGGATGGCTTTGAGTTCTTCAGTGCAGCTGCTAACGGTAGCGCGTGGTTTAAGCGGTTTATCGAGGTAGGTGCTCAGCCTTGTGGTCTTGGTGCTCGTGATAGCTTGAGACTTGAGGTTTGCTATCCGCTTAACGGCTCCGACCTGTCGCCGACACGCACGCCTATAGAGGCTGGGTTCGGATTCTTTTGCTCACTGACTAAGGAGTGTGGCTTTATCGGGAGTGAGGCACTTGTTGAGCAGAAAGAAAACGGACTCAAAGAGCGTCTAGTTGCCCTTAAATATACCGGTAAGGGGGCTCCGCCTCGGGCACATTATGATGTCCTCTCCAAAGATGGTAAGCGTCTCTCTGAGCTCACTAGCGGGGTGCTATCACCTAGTTTGCGCGAGGGGATTGGTATGGCGTATTTGCCTGTTGCTTATGCTAAACTAGACACCTTGGTGGACATCGAGGTGCGCGGTCGTAAGTTTGAGGCGAAAGTTGTTAAAAAACCTTTTTACAAAAAGCCCTGATCCTGCGCAAAAGAGTTCAGCGCCAAACCATTAAGCTTTCCTTGTATTGCTGTTTTTGTGTTCAGCATATTTTTTTATATTTTCTCTAACATTTATCCATATTACACGATCTAATCTATGAATATTCCAGCTAATTTACATTACTCATCAGACCATGAGTGGGTGCTCCTCGAAGGTGATATTGCTACTGTCGGCATTACTCATCACGCTCAAGAAGAGCTCACTGATGTTGTTTTTGTAGAGCTACCAGAAGATGGCAGAGCTTGCGATGCCAATGACCCTGTCGCCGTTGTTGAGTCTGTGAAAGCAGCCAGTGATATTTACATCCCTGTAGCGGGTGAAATTACTGAGGGTAACCCAGAACTTGAGGCAGACCCATCACTCATCAATACCGACCCTTACGGATCAGGCTGGATTTTCAAAATGAAAGTCAGAGACGCAGCTGATGTCACAGCTCTCATGGATGCTGATGCTTATAAGGCACTGCTCGGCTAATCCTTTCGCTGGGTGGGCTGTTTGTCTGCTGTGATTTTCTTCGAGCTATTATTCAGAGCATTTCCTTCTAAGAAGGGTGTTCTCAATAGTGAGTATCCCACAGCTATAAAGATCTAGAGTTCTACCTAGTAACTATTATTTTATGTTCAGGCGTGCTTCGGTGCGCCTTCCTTTTATTTTTCAATCTAAACAATCATTACTATTTAATCAGATGTATAATGACTTTTGTAGCCGCCATGTCGGCACAGTCGGTGAAACCCGCGACGCACTCATTCAAGGACTTGGCTACGAGCGTATCGTAGATCTCATCGCTGATGCGGTGCCTGAAAACATCCAAGGCATGCCTCCGATGGATCTTCCTGAAGCTCTCAGTGAGACAGCAGCGCTAGATCGTCTTCATGGTATCATGGGGAAAAACAAAGTTCTCAAGTCCTACATTGGTCAAGGATACAGCGGCACGATTGTCCCTGCTGTCATTCAGCGTAATGTGCTCGAAAATCCAGGCTGGTATACCGCCTACACGCCATATCAGGCGGAGATCGCACAGGGACGCTTAGAGGCATTACTTAATTTCCAGACCATGATCGCGGACCTCACTGGTCTTGATGTAGCTGGTTCCTCACTTCTTGATGAGGGCACGGCTGCTGCTGAGGCAATGGCCTTGGCTAAGTCTGGTAGCCGCACAGGCACGACGATGTTTGTAGCCGATAGCGCGCATCCCCAGACGATTGAAGTGGTTAAAACTCGCGCTGAGCCTCTCGGTATCGAGATCATTGTGGGTGATTGGAAGACATTTGACGCTGCCTCATGTGAGGGGCTTTTTGCTGTCTTGGTGCAGTATCCTGACACCTCAGGTTCTATTGAGGATTACACAGAATTTTCAGAAAAAGCTCACGCAGCTGGTGCTCTCGTCATCGTGGCTGCTGATATACTAGCCCTCACTGTGCTTCGTGCGCCGGGTGAGTTCGGTGCGGATATTTGTATCGGTAACTCTCAGCGTTTCGGTGTGCCATTTGGCTTCGGTGGTCCTCATGCAGCCTTCATGGCGTGTAAGGATAAGCTCAAGCGTAAACTGCCGGGACGCCTGATCGGTGTATCGATCGACTCACAAGGTAAGCCAGGATACCGTCTCGCGCTTCAGACTCGTGAGCAGCACATTCGCCGTGACAAGGCGACTTCAAACATCTGCACCGCACAGGTGCTACTGGCTGTGATGGCGTCGATGTATGCTGTCTACCACGGGCCAGAGGGGCTGAAAAATATCGCCTACCGTGTCCATAGCACGGCAAAAATCATCGCCGAGAGCCTGAAGGCTAAAGGCTTCGAACTTACCAGTGAGAGTTATTTTGACACCATTACTGTGAAGACTCCAGCTAAGGCAGATGCCTATATGGCGGCCGCTGTCGCCAAAGGCTACAACCTGCGCCGCATCGATGCTGATCATGTCAGTATCGCAGTGGACGAGACCGTGACCTGTGATGATGGCATGGAGGTCATCGAGATCTTCGGCGTCGAGCAGTGCGCTATGCCTGATATGGAGACAGCCTTCTGGACTGAAACGCACCGAAGAAGCACACCTTTCTGCACCGCAGCTGTCTTTAATAGCTATCATTCAGAGACTGAAATGATGCGTTATCTCGCGCGCTTGGAGAAAAAAGACCTAGCGCTTAATGAGTCGATGATCGCACTGGGGTCATGCACGATGAAGCTTAACTCCGCAGCTGAGATGATGCCGATGAGCTGGCCTGAGGTCGCTAATGTGCATCCTTTCGTGCCTGATGACCAAAGTGTCGGCTACCGTGAGATGCTCGACGAGCTCTCCGAATGGCTCTCTACGATTACAGGTTTTGCTGCTGTTTCGCTCCAGCCTAATGCTGGCTCACAGGGTGAGTATGCAGGTCTGCTTGCTATCCGTCGCTACCACATAGCTCGAGGAGATCTTGATCGAAATGTGTGCCTTATTCCAACTTCAGCTCACGGCACCAACCCAGCCTCCGCAGTGATGGTAGGGTTTAAAGTCGTGCCTGTTGCCTGTGATGATCAGGGTAATATCGATGTCGAAGACCTCAATGCCAAGGCTGAGCTCCATGCAGATAAACTAGGAGCACTGATGATTACCTATCCTTCTACCCATGGGGTTTATGAAGCGAGTATTGTCGATATTTGTAAGACCATCCACACTCATGGTGGACAGGTATACATGGATGGTGCGAATATGAATGCGCAGGTCGGACTGACTAGCCCAGGACTCATCGGGGCAGACGTCTGCCACCTCAATCTTCACAAAACATTCTGCATCCCTCACGGCGGCGGTGGCCCCGGTGTCGGACCTATCGGTGTAGCTGAGCAGCTCGTGCCCTACCTTCCTGGTCACGAGAATATGGAGAGTCATGAAGCACCCGTGTGCTCTGCTGCCTATGGTAGTGCGAGTATTAATACTATCTCATGGATGTATATTGCTATGATGGGCGCTGAGGGACTCACGGAGGCAACCAAGATTGCTATTCTCAATGCCAACTACGTAGCTAAGCGCCTCAATGACTTCTTCCCAGTGCTCTACACGGGTAACAAGGGTCTAGTTGCTCATGAGTGCATCATTGATATACGCCCAATCGCTGAGCTAAGCGGTATCACTGTAGAGGATGTAGCCAAGCGTCTCATGGACTATGGCTACCACTCACCAACGATGAGCTGGCCAGTAGGGGGCACGCTGATGATCGAGCCTACTGAGTCTGAGTCAAAGGCTGAGCTCGATAAGTTCTGCGACGCAATGATTTCTATCCATGGTGAGATCCAAGCTATTATCGACGGTAAGGCTGATAAGGAGGACAACGTTCTTAAAAACGCACCTCACACCGCTGAGATGGTGATTTCTGACAAGTGGGATCACTCATACGGTCGTGAAGAGGCTGCCTACCCAATGGCATGCCAGCGTGACCATAAATTCTGGCCATCAGTTGGTCGTATTGATAATGTTCACGGCGATAGAAACCTTGTCTGCTCATGTGCAGGGATGGAGGAATACACTGAATAGATACAACATTGATTTAACAACATTATGAGCCAACACACAACACCCATTAGCCCTCGCGAGGAGATCGAGGGACTTGTTTACTTCCGCAGAATGTGCAATAAAATCCGCCTTCATTCAGCAGAGGAGCTATGCCCAGAATACCACCCTAACCTCGGTGGAGGAATGGATCTCTGGACATGTCAGCTACTTCAGGTCGACTACGCAGATGTCGTCGAGCAGGCGAAGTCTACTGAGAATGATGTCACCGTCCTAGAATGGTGCTTCGCCAATGGCTACCAGCCACGTGAAGAGGAGATAAGATGGTGGAACTGCTTCATGCAGAACTGCGGTCGTAAAGGGAACTTTATCGATGATGTCTTAGCCCTTCGTAAGGAGGAAGCAGGCTGGGCAGATCGTGCTGATATTGCTACCTTCTTTGACTTCCTCGATGCTGACGAGGGTCGCCTCTAATTGAAAAAACTAAATCATGGATCATATAACGATAAAAGATCTCGGCTGGAATGAAGAGTTCCAGAAGGACTTTGATGCGTTATCGATGAAGCACTGTCTTCCAGCGCGCCTGATCCGTGATAATAAAATCAGCTATGGCGCGCTGTTCATCAATAAAGACGGGCGTCTTGATGAGCTAGAAGTCACGATGAGTGGCAAGGTTTATCACGATGCCGAGTCGGATGCCGAGTTGCCAGCAGTAGGTGACTGGGTAGCTATTGAGGTGGGTAAAAGCGAGGAGGATGACGAGACGATGATTCGCGCTCGTCTGCCGCGCCAAACGTGCTTTTCGCGTAAACTTCCTGGCAAAAGCACGATGGAGCAGGTCATTGCTGCTAATGTCAATGTCGTCGTTGTTGTCACCGATGCTGGCTCAGACTTTAGCCCGCGCCGTATGGAGCGATACTTCACACTGATCAAGCGCAGTGGCTCGAAGGCTGTTGTGCTGATTAATAAGTCTGATCTCTTTGATGGTGAGCAAAACAAAGAGGCCGCAGAAATCATTAGTTCACTCAGTGATGACGCTGATGTTTTCATCACCTCAGCGATGAATAATGAAGGTCTCGATGTGCTGCAAAAATATCTCAAAAATGGCATCTCACTGACCCTCGTAGGATCGAGTGGTGTGGGGAAGTCGACTCTGGTCAATCAGCTCCTTGGGGATGATTTCCAGTGGACGAGTGAGGTCAATGATCTCACCGGAAAGGGTAAGCATACTACGACAGCACGTGAGCTTATCTTACTCGAAGATGGGGGGATTCTTATTGATAACCCCGGCATGCGAGAAATCCAGATGTGGACCGATGAGCAGACATTACGCGAGAGCTTCGTCGATATCGAGGAGCTCGCCACACAGTGTAAGTTCCACGACTGTAAGCACGGTAACGACCGAGGCTGTGCCATCCGTGCTGCCGTAGAAGAGGGGCGACTCGATGAAGAGCGCTATATTAGCTATCTCAAGCTTGATGAAGAGATCGAGGCTCTCAAAGATCGCCAAAAGCGACTGCGTGTCCTCGCCGAGCGACGCGCTAAGCGTGACCACCGCGTGAAGGCACGAAACCTAGCTGATAGGATCGATCAGGAGAAAGACCTGAATCCTGAATGGAGGTAGTAGGGCTGGTGAGGAGCTGGAGTTATCGAGCTCATACCGTTATTCACTCAGAGGCTTAGGCGTTCTTGGATTTGCCCTCATATTTTCTAAGTAGGGTGGCATTGACTTTATTAAGGTCGACGAGAATGAAGCCGTCTAGCGCGTCACTGAAGCTCGCATCGATGCCGAAGCTTAGAATCACGCCATTGAGTTGGAGGTAGTGCTTGAGGAGAGTTGGCACACCTTTTTTATCAGACTCTAGCTCGGAGACGAGGCCGCTGATATTGTCCAGTGATGGAAGCGCCTCGGGGTAGTTAAAGGCTTTTAGGCTTCGGTTTTTCTCAAAGAGAGGCTTTTTGCGGGCACGCATCTTATGGTCGAAGCCAGACTTTGATTTATTAAGTCTGAGGTAGCGCATGATGAGTCCCTTGGAAATAGGGTGGTAGTCATCACTAATGCTCACTGCGCCGAAGAGCTTGGTGTAGCCGTTTTTCTTAACGTGCTGAATGATAGCTCGCCATAGGAGGAAGAGGGATGTGCCTCTACGCTGATAGCTAGGGACAATGTAGGAGCGTCCTAGCTCGACTGTTTTACCATCATCGAGGGTGCTGAAGGCGTCGTCGGTGTAGTCGAAAATATTACTGGAGTAGAGGCCTTTGGTGCCATACTTCGCAATGATGACATCAACCATGCCGAGGCGGTAAGCTCCGACTAATTCATTCGTCTTGGCATTCCAGAGGAAAATATGTCGGTAGTATTGGTCGTATTGATCAAGGTCGAGTGGCTTGCCCACTCCTTCGCCGACCTCTCTAAATGTAATTTCACGAGTTCTTCCGATTTCCTCAAGGATGTGTGGGATCTCTGCAGCTTCTGCGGCGTAGACTTGGTAGCTGCCTTTCTCAAGGATCAGCGCACTCTCAGAGAGGTTATCGATGTCTTGCTGCAGTAGCTCAACAGGCTTGCGCTCGGCGATCTCCTCGTGTTCGACTGGCTCTGTAGCTACTTTTTTTGTAGGCTCTGCTGGAGTGTCTTTGTGCTCGAGAATTTCGCAGCGCATCTGGAAGTAGCGCACGAGAGCGCTGTCTGACTGGTGGTCTTTAAACTGGCTGGGTGGGATGGGAGAGCCGATGCGAACTTGGACGTCTTGAGTGGATTTATTGAAGAGCTCTCGCACGAGCATGCCGGTTCTTAGGCGCGGGTGGATACGGCCTGATAGGTGGAAGAGCTTGCTGTTCTCCCCTGAGAAGTGAATGGGGACGATGGTGGCGCCGTGCTTGCGGGCTAGTCTGGCGATACTGCTGTGCCACGGTGCATCGTGGATGCTGTCAGTGTCGTCTTGTCGGTGTGAGACGATACCTGCAGGGAATGTAGCAAGGCATTTCTCTTGGGCGAGCCATTGCCCTGCTTGTCGCAAGCCTTGGAGGTTTTCGCGAGTGGCGGTATTACCGCCAAAGGGGTTTACTGGGATGAGGTAGGGTCTGATTTCTTCGAGTTGGCCGAGTAGTGAGTTGGCAAGGATCTTCGTATCTGAGCGGTGCGATGCGAGGATGGAGCCTAGGATCAGTCCATCAATACCTCCAAAGGGGTGATTGGATACGACAAAGACAGGGCCTGTGCTAGGAATAGAGGCAAGCTCACCAGACTGGATCTCGTAGCTGACATTGAGCTCAGAGAGAGCTTGGTCGAAGAAGTTAAGCTCACTACCGGGTGTGGCAGACTGGATGTTTTGGTAGGTGGTGTTTAACCTGCCAATCTGGAGCACAGATTCTAGTGGCTTCTGCGCAGTATTTTGAAAAAGCTTCTTTGAAAAAGAACCTTCAGTGAATAGCTTGGAGAGGTCAACGAGTGCTGGAGATGCCATAGTGGAAAAGAATTAGATAGATGATGTTACAAAAAAAACAGAAAGGGAATCAAACAAAACCTCACAGTGATAAACAGGGGAAAGGAAGCGTTGTCGAGTCGCTAATCTTGGCACTTGGATCAGCGGCTTTTTTCATAGCATGGGGATTGTGGGTAAACTGGGAGTATGGATGGGCTAGTCGTGTGCAGGTAGCGTGCACACAGGCGAGTATTAGTTTTTTTGCTACACTGGGATTAGCCGAGGTTCTCAGGCGTGTCAGTATGTGGGTGAAGGATTGGTCGCTTCCTTGGCTTTGGACTGGGGTGATCGGCTGGTTGTTTATGAATAGCGTGGTTTTGTCGGCCCATTTAATAACAGGCACACCTGAGCTGTTTCAAACAATGGTTCCTGGGATGATCACCGGGGCTGCTTTTTCTTTCGGATACGGACGTAGAGTGAGTAAGGGGTAGCGTTTTTTTAGCTAGTTGATTGTTGGCGGGGGTTAGTTTTTTGAGGACTTAACGCGCTGGAGAATTTCGAGGATGGTGAATCCTTTGTGGCCTTTTTGAACATTTTGAGCTGCCATGCGGTAAGCTCGTGACCATTGGGCGGTGAGTAGCTTCCATGCATAAAAGACGGTGTGCTTAGGGTCATACATGTGAGTGGGCTCTGAGGTGACACCATTGAGCTCTACGATGTGGAAGTCCTCGCCTGCTTGTAAGCTGGCTAGTGAGCTGGTGCGGATGTCATATCGCCCTAGGTGGAAGCCTTCGAAATGTTTGCTGACTTCATCAATGGCTGTTTCCATCTCTACTGTCCATGCATCTGAGGCGTCTAAAAATAGAGACCCGCGGGAGTGGGTTCCGATGATATTGAGCTTAACAAGCTCTCCCTCGGGGATGACCTCTTGCAGGCGATCTTGCTGAAGTTCAAAAAATACGGAAGCCTGAGCGACAGCACGTGGATCGGCTAAGATGAGGTGCTCTAGTGTGTGGATTCCATCACCTTTGAGGGTGGTCATCGCCTTGTGCGTGATGCCGGTGATCTTGCCTTTTGCATCATTGGGGAAGCGCTCATAAAAGACGCCGTATTCGACTCCGGGGATATGCTTCTGGACAATAGTGGTTTCGACAGCGGCTTTGAGGTAGGCGCGGGCACTGACTTCGTCGTGAGCGATAGTGACTCCTGAACCACGCTCGCCGTAGTCAGGTTTCAGCACGATAGGGTAGCCGAGCTCTAGCTCCGTGATGATGTCTTGGAGCTGGGTGAACTTCTCGGCTGTGGGTATATCAGCTTCGATGAGCTTAAAGTCGGCTACTCTGCCAGAGGCTGAGAGCGCGGAGAGGATGGAGCTCTTAGAGTCCATGATGAATCCTCCCGAGGGCATGCCTGGGTTAACTGCTGTGACGATCCCTAGGGA